>NZ_CAKZPW010000020.1:0-7806 GCF_937139385.1 uncultured Maritalea sp.
GGCGACGGAGGGGATCAAATGCTTTTACAACGCATACGGCAACACGGAAACTGCTTCGAATGGTCCACTTTCATTCTTATACTTATGATTCTTGCTGAGGGAATGAACGCGCCATCAATCTACTTGCATGTCTCGGGTGTCCTGTTGATCATCGGACGAATTGCTCATCCGTTCGGTCTGAAAATTGACAACGCTGCCCATCCCCTCCGATATGTTGGCAATGGAACCAACATTCTTGCTGCCTTGAGCGCAATGGTTTGTTTGGTCTTCAATATTTTTGGACTTTAAACGACGCACAATCAGATTTTTTTTAAAGGAAACCTACTTATGAAATATATGCTTTTGATCTTTAATGACCCCGCACTTGAACCAAGTTATGGAACGCCCGAGTTTGATACAATGATGTCCGATTTTTTCGCCGCAAATGAAAAAATGAAAGCTGATGGCGTTCTGTGTGGAGGAGAAGGGCTACAGGGCATTGAAACGGCAACATCTTTGCGGATCAAGGCTGGCAAGGTGGAAACAATGGATGGCCCATTTGCGGAAACGCGCGAGCATTTGGGGGGCTACTATGTCATTGATACGGCTGACTTAGATTCCGCTCTATCTTATGCGGCCTTAATTCCATCGGCGAATTTTGGCACGATCGAGGTTCGCCCGTTGATGGATTACAACCCGGCAGGCAATTAGACATGAGTTCCGCCGCCCCCAAAGCCATTGCCATTCAGAATGCCATAAACGATGTAATGAGCAATGACAGGGGGCGGCTGCTGGCGGGCCTTATTTCAAGGCTTTCTGACTTTCAGCTTGCCGAAGACGCTTTGCAAGAAGCGTTGATTTCGGCGTTAAGCCATTGGGGGCGCTCTGGTATCCCTCATGCACCGACTGCATGGTTAATGAAAGTGGCTCTAAACAAAGGCATCGATCGCCTTAGATCTCAGATGCGAGAAAGCCACAAAGTTGAGCAATTCAGTTTTGTAACGAGTGATGTTGCACACCCCACAACGACAGAAGAAATTCCAGACGAACGCCTAAGGCTGATCTTTGCTTGTTGTCATCCGGCTCTTGAAATAAAATCTCGTGTGGCGCTAACTCTGCGCACGGTGAGTGGTCTTACGACACGCGAAATTGCAGATGCATTTTTGGACACCGAAAAGACGATGGGGCAGCGGCTGACCCGATCTAAGTCAAAGATAAAAGCAAAAGGCATCGGGTTCGCGGTTCCACAATCTGAAATGTGGGATGACCGTTTAAATGCTGTTCTGGCGACCATCTATTTGATTTTCACCACTGGCTACGTGATTGAAGATGAGGCTGAAAGAGATCTTTGCGGCGAAGCTATTTTTCTGGGCAGATTGCTCAATGACTTGAAACCGAATGAACCAGAAATTGAAGGCATTCTCGCTTTGATGTTGCTCACACATGCGCGTCTGCCGGCCAGGGTGGGCGCGGACGGTCTAAGCAAACCAATTGAGGAACAGGATCGCTCACTGTGGCAAGAAACATTGATTGAAGAAGGCAGGTTGTTTCTTCGCAATGCTGTAGCCCGTCGATCCCCTCAAGCCTTCCAGATCAAAGCGGCAATTGCAGATTGTCATATGACCAAGGGTTCGCCTGATTGGATACAAATGTCACTCCTGTACCAATCTCTTTGGCATTTTGAGCCAACACCCGTCATTGCGCTGAACTGGGCTGTGGTCATGGCTGAACTTGGTCACCTGGAAACGGCACTCAAAAAGATCGACAGCCTTTCGAGCGATTTATCGGCCTTTCAACCATGGCATGCCGCCCGTGCGAGCATCTTGTTGAAATTGGGACACTTTGAAGAAGCAATAACGGCATATAAGACAGCCATTGAAACTGCACCCGACGCCCCCTCAAGAGCATTCCTTGCAGCAAAACTGACCGCTGCGCAAAAACATGGTTCCAACAACTGACTTTGGTGCCGATCTGCAATTTGCTCACAAAGCCCAGCTTACATTGAATGTGGAAATCAAATAAGAGCGCTCTGCTTTTTTGGGAAACCACGAAGTTGCGGAGTCTTGTCTTATACCGAAAGGCGCTCTTCAAGTAAGGTCCGCATCAAGTGCGGGACGCTGCCGCGCTAGGCCTTTACAGCGCCGGCGGTTAGGCCATCAATCATGTGGCGTTGTAGGAAGAAGAAGATAATCATCACCGGTAAAACACCAATAATGCTGGCGGCCATAACTTCGTTCCAAGCGGAAAGCGAACCACCGGACTGTAGATAGAGCCCTACAGCGAGCGGGTGGAGATATTGTGAGGAGTTGAACGAAATAGCAATGATGAATTGTTGTGAGTAAGCGCCGATGAAGGTGGCGATGGTGACCACGACGAGGCCAGGCATGGCAATGGGGATGATCACCCGCCACAGAATGTATAGTCGGGAGGCACCGTCGGCCCAAGCGGCTTCTTCCAGTTCGCGGGGTATGCGCATTAAATAGGCGCGCAGCAGCCAAATGCCGATTGGGATCAGAAAGGCGGTGCCGGGCATGATCAGTGCCCAATAGGTATTGAGCATGCCCAAATTCATCATGATTTTAAACAGCGGGATAACGAGCACAGCGCCGCCCACCATATTGACCGCCAGAAAGCTGGTGAGCAAAGCGCGGCTGCCCCAAAACTCAAAACGGGCGAATGCCCATGCGGCGGGGATCACCGCGGTGAGGGTAAGCAGTGTGACGCAAGTGGCTATGAAAAAGCTGTTCCAGATATAAAGCCAAAGCAAGGGGACGTTCTGCCAAACCGAAAAATAGGCATCAAAGCTCATACCTTCGGTGATCACTTCGTAGGGGATTGAGATGATTTTTCGCCATGGGCGCAGGGACACCAAAAATGCTTCAAAGAATGGCGCGAGTATAAAGGTGAGAAAAACAGCAATGCCGAGATAAATGCCGACTTTTTCGTACCAGCGATATCTGTTGATCAATTCACTGCCCCCTGCCTCGCGTTCTTTGCCAACCAATCAGCCCAAAACAATCGCAAAATAATGCGAGCCATTTTTTGATTGAGTGGCGGTTGAGTTATCGCCAATAAGAAGAATTCCAATGGTTCATCCGCTAAACATTAGCAAATCACCGCGTCCAACTATTGAGGAATAGCTTGCAGAAGTTTGCCCGCAAGTAAACTGAAAATTGGTCTGGTTTTGGTATTTTTAATTGATATGCTTCGGCAGGCTCAGGATAAGGTCTTCTGCGATCGGCGCTGGGCCGCACTCTGGACTGAGATCAAAAGCAACCAACGCCCCAATCCCGGCCTAAACGCTTTCCCAATCGCCGCTTTCGCCTGAGGCAAACAGTGCATCGATGGCGGCTTGGTTTTTCTTTGAGTTTTCTAGGGTGAATAGGTCCACCATATCGCCAGCCACTTTGCGGCCAAATGCTTCGACTTGCAGCGTATACTGCTGCGTGGCGTTGAACGACCAGCTTTGGGCGCTGTTGTGCGCTTGGTTGGACAGAGTGACCGTGACCGCATCGAATATCTCTGCGTTAAAGGGCGCATTGATTTCTATGAAACCCTGATCTGCATGAAAGATCATGGATTGGCGGGCCGCGAGTTGAGTTGAGCAATAAAAACTCATATCAAATCCATCAAATTGATATTGGCAATTGGCAAAGATGTCCGTGCCAAAGGCTGGGTCGCGTTCAAGTGTTGCCAAGGCGCGTTTTGGTTCCTGCCCTGTTACAAAGCGCGATGTGACCGTCGGGTACACACCAATATCTAAAAGGCCGCCGCCGCCAAGTTCTGGCTTGTTGCGCATATTGTCTGGGTCGCGATTGAAATAAGTGAACGACCCTTGGATGTGACGCAGCTTGCCGATTGCACCTTCCGCCAGCAAGTCGCGCACCTTGATCCATTGAGGGTGATAGGTGACCATGAACGCTTCCGCCGCCACTTTGCCGCTTTTGTTTCGCGCTGCGATGAGTTGATCCACTTCACTAGCATGAAGCGAAATGGGCTTTTCGCACAGCACATGCTTGCCCGCCGCTAAAACCTTTTTGGTCCATTCAACATGTTGGGAGGTGGGCAGCGGTATGTAGACCGCGTCTATGGCATCGCTTGCAAGCATTGCTTCGTAAGTGGGAAAGGCAAGCGGAATGCCGTGGGCCTGCGCAAATGCATCAGCGCTTTGTTGTGTACGGCTGGCGATACCCATCAAGGTGCCATTGTTTGATGCATGAATGGCCGGCACCAGCCGTTCGCGCGCAATTTTCGCCGTCCCAAGAATTCCCCAACGTAACATAGCCAACCCGCCTTCTCTGATCATGACAGAGATGTTATCGATTACATCTACTGGAATGGCAAGATTGGAGTTACTCGAATGATCTAGTCCTCATCCAAACCATATTCATACATGCCCAAGGCTTTAAGCGTCGTTTCTGCTGTCAGAAGCAGTTCGGCTTCGTCTTTGACCACCTTGCACATGACATTGAGACCGATCAGCAGGTTTTGCAGGCACAGCGCCATGGCGTGGGTATCTAGGTCGCGCGGAAATTCTTTGGAGGCAACGCCCCAGTTCAGCACGGTTTGAATTTGGTTGATGGAGCCAAGCACTAAGCTTTCAAGCACCGGGCCAAGCTCTTCATCTTGGTTACACAGCTCGGCCACTGAATTGATGGCAAGGCAGCCTCGCCCCTCTGGGTCTGCCGCGCGGGCGGCACATGCTTCGCGAAAGACCAAAGTTAAAAGCATTTTTACATCGATTGGCGGCGTGGCCAAAGCCAAAGCAAAATCGGGTGATTGCTTGCAATATTGTTCCAGCACTTCCTTGAACAAGGCTTCGCGGGTGCCAAAAGCGTTGTAAAAACTTGAACGGGTGATGCCCAGTTTTTCAGACAAGGCTTTGACTGACGAAGCTTCATAGCCATCGCGCCAAATCATATGCATCACGTCGTCAACCGCTTGCTCTCTGTCAAATGCTGATGGACGTCCCATTTCAACTCCTTTTTTGTACTTGACTGTACAAAACAATTCGTTTTTATATACACACCTGTATAAAACACTTAAACCCAGAACTCAATGGAGATAAAAATGAGCGCATTTGTAGTTGCCACAAGCATCATCAAAAACCTCGAGAAGTATGCAGCATACGGCAAGGCCGCCACGGCGACCCTAGCGCCCCACGGGGGCACGCTGGCCAAACGCGGTAAATATGCCGAAACTCTGGCCGGCAGTGGCGAACATAGTGTGGTTGCCGTGCTGGAGTTTCCAAATTTGGACGCGTTGAATGCTTGGTTCAGCTCCCCCGAGTATCAAGCTATTGTGCCGCTCAGAAACGAAGCGTGCGACATGACGATCACAAGTTACATGGTTCCGACAGCATAATACACACCCATAGATCCGCCACATGGCCCAACATCAATGCTCAATGTTGGGCCGTTTTCACACAATCATGTTTCCTACATATATGTACAAAATTACACAAATCTTGGCATCCACCCTTGTAATGCCAATGCGAATCCCCAACGCGAACGCAAAATGCGCCGTTCGGCCGCAGATGCGACGTCACACCTTCGTCTAACGCCTCGTGTAAACTGTTGTTTTTAAACACGTTTTTCTACCGGACAGCAAATCACAAGTTTGCTTGACACAAAAATCCTCTCCCCTTATGTTGCGGCCAACTTTGAGGGGTGCCTTTGCATCGCGGATTTGGCTGGTTTGAAGGGGTTTGGTCGATGTCCAATTCTATAAAACCAACAAGCGATACGAAGGCATCTGTTTCGATTGGGTCTCGATCTGATGAAACGCGCGCTCTTGCTGACAAGATAAAGTTGGCGAAAAAAGATGCGGGTTTGATGGTCGAGAACAAGTCGGAAAGCCACCTCACTGGGCATGCGCGGGCGGTGCGATTGGGCACTGAATTTATCGCTGCAATTCTGGTGGGGTTTGGCATTGGCTATTTTGCTGACCTGATCTTTGGCACGGCGCCTTGGCTCATGTTGGTAATGGTGTTGGTGGGATTTGCCGCTGGCGTTTTGAATGTGGTGCGCAGCGCCTCTGAAATGAACGCTTCAGCCATAATTACACCGGATATGGATTTGGGACCGGAAGACGACGACGTCGATCCGGTTAAATAGAAATAAGGGCCTAAAACGTGGCAGATCCGAATAAAGTCGATCCAATTCACCAGTTTGCGATCACCGATATATTTTCAATCGGTGGTGAAGGTGGTGGTTTCAACATTGCATTCACCAACTCTGCTTTGTTTATGGTGATCACTGTTTTGGCGATTTCAGCATTTCTTATCCTGTCGACCGGCGGTCGCGGATTGGTTCCTGGTCGTTTGCAGCTCTTGTCGGAAATGCTTTATGAGTTTGTGGCCAATATGGTGCGCAGCTCTGCCGGTTCTGAAGGCATGAAGTTCTTTCCATTCGTGTTCTCACTCTTCATGTTTGTCCTTGTGGCCAACTTGCTTGGCATGGTGCCTTACTTCTTCACCATCACAAGCCACATCATCGTCACCTTTGCCTTGGCAATGTTGGTGATTACCGTGGTACTTGTTTATGGTTTCATGAAGAACGGCCTTGGTTTCCTCAAATTGTTTGTTCCGGCTGGCGTACCTGGCTACGTTTTGCCGATTGTGATCCCGATTGAGATCGTTTCGTTTCTCTCACGTCCGATCAGCTTGTCTGTTCGTTTGTTCGCCAACATGTTGGCGGGTCACATTACGCTAAAAGTATTTGCTGGCTTTATCGTTACATTGTCATCTTTTGGATTTGTGGGCTGGCTTGGCGCCATCTTGCCATTCTCGATGACTGTTGCTTTGACAGCACTTGAGTTTTTGGTCTCGGCTTTGCAAGCCTATGTGTTTGCGGTTTTGACCTCCATGTATCTCAATGATGCGATACATCCATCGCACTAATTGAGTTGAAGAACCCGTTATCGGCCAATGCCGGTTCGATGACAAAACATATCGCATTTGAAGCTTTGAAAGGATTTTAAAATGGAAGCGGAAGCAGCGAAAATGATCGGTGCCGGTATCGCCTGTGTGGGCATGGCCGGAGCAGCAATGGGCGTTGGTAACATCTTTGGCAACTTTTTGTCAGGCGCGTTGCGCAACCCATCAGCCGCACAAAGCCAGTTCGGTAACTTGATCTTTGGTTTTGCGGTAACAGAAGCTTTGGGCATTTTCTCATTCTTGGTTGCCCTATTGCTATTGTTCGCCGTTTAATTCCACGGCAACTGAATTTAGGCAGCCCATGCACATGTCTTTGATATGTTCGGGCTGCCTAAACTTACCGACCTGATTGATCAGGCACAGACGCTGGCAGGATATTCCGTTAGGGCATATCAAGGGGCCAGCAAACTCATTTTAGGTATCCAGATGGCAAGCAATACAACCACATCACACGATACGGAAGCCACCAACGCAACAGCAACTGATGGCCATGCCACAGATGCAACTGCGACTGACACACATGCGTCCACTGCGGCGGATGGTGGCGGACATAGTGACGTATTTCCACCGTTCGATCCGGCAAGCTTTGGCTCTCAGCTCTTGTGGTTGGCCCTAAGCTTTGCAGCGCTCTACATCTTGATGAGCAAAATTGCATTGCCACGGATTGGCGAAATCTTGGAAGTTCGACGTGATCGAATTGAAGGGGATTTGGCAGAAGCAGAACGTCTTCGCCAAAAAACTGACCAAGCCATCGAAGCCTACGAAACTGACTTGGCAAATGCGAAACAAAAAGCGCACACCATTGCAGAAGAGTCACGCGAAGCAATTCGCAAAGACCTTGATGCAAAGCGCGCTGATGTTGAAACAGATTTGGCTAAGAAAATGGCAAA
>NZ_CAKZPW010000021.1:0-7145 GCF_937139385.1 uncultured Maritalea sp.
TTACAAATACTAAACCCTACTATATTTTTACCAGCTTGCGTGGTTATTTGTGCCATAATATCTATTGCAACAGGAAGCTCTTGGACAACCTCTGCAACGGTTGGCATTGCATTAATTGGCGCTTTTGCTTTGAGTTTGGGGAAGTTTGCCGGGGCGCAATATGCTGCCGTCTGGGTGGTTGTGGCGCTAATGGGACCCATCTTTCTCGCTCTTGGAAACGTTTATCGGTCTTGGGCATGGCCTGAAGGGGCTTCGCCATTTGCTCTAGCGCCACTTATGTTGATCTTTGCTGGGCTCATGTCGTTTGTGCTCGCCGTTGCAATGGGCGAGATCTCATTTGTTGTGCCTACTTTGCAGATGAGCGCGATTGCCGGACTGCAAATTCTGATTTTTGCGGTTGGTTTTGCTTTCTATTTCGTTTTGCAGAAGATTGCTGGGGCGGTCTATCTCAGCCAAATTGGGCCGATCATTGCGCTAGTGGGAACTGGGTTGGGGATTTCGTTATTGGGCGAAGTTGCAACGCTTTCGCTGATGATAGGCGGGACTGCAATTGTCAGCGGTGTTCTGATTTTTAATTTTACACAATAATTGGATTGGGAAAATAAGAAGGACGCGGCAAATTGGGGAAAGCCGCGTCCTTCTGGGGAGAGCCAATCGAAAAATTGGGGAAATTCGATTGGCAAAACTGGCGTTGAACTAGAACGGTAGGATGGCGTCCATGAATTGTTGGCCGTAGCGAGGTTGCTGAACGTCCGTGATTTGTCCACGACCGCCGTATGAAATGCGGGCCTGTGCAATTTTTGCCGATGGGATGGTGTTGGCAGCGCCAATATCTTCGGGGCGCACTATGCCTGCCACAATCAAATCCCGAACTTCAAAGTTAACCCGGACCTCTTGGCGTCCTTCGATGACTAGATTTCCATTCGGCAGAACCTGGATAACCACTGCCGCAACCTGGGTTTGCAATGTTTCAGCGCGATCCACGGTGCCGTTGCCAGCATCTGTTAGGCCGGATTTTAGTTCAATGGCGCCTGAAGCTGGTACACCGGGAACGGCATTGTTGAACAACGATCCGATCACGCCCCCTGCGCCTGCGTCATTCGAGCTGGAGCGAGAACGGGCCGTTTTATTTGAAAATGAGGCCTTATCGGAAATTGTTACCTGAACGGTGAGAATGTCGCCGACTTTGCTTGCGCGTTGGTCTTTGAAGAAGCCGCGACGGCCCGAAATGAATAGCGAGTTTGGTGAATAGGCGACCCGCTCAGGCGCTGGCATTGGCATGTTCACTGGCTTGTAACCTGCTTGGGCAGTTGCGTTTTCAATAGTTGTCAGAGCAGGTGCTTTGCCAATTCCTGCCAAGCGATTTGCTGTTGTGCAGGCTGCCAAACTTGCGCCGAGCGCTACCAGTGTAAGGATTTTGAAAAGTTTCATGATGAGCTCCTGCTACCGGCTTGCGACGCGGGTTGGATCGTTGGTGATAAGGACTGTTCCGGCGCCAATGGCGATGCCTTGAACAGTCTTTTTTGACATAAGGTTGAGAACGGTGACCGTTTGGTCTTGTGTCGCGGCGTGTAGAGCTTGCCCTTTGACCGTGAGTTTTAGTTGGCCATTGCGGTAGAGGATGGTCACAAGATCATTGCGGTCAATCAAAGTCGGGTCGGTTAGATCACTCAATTTGATCATTGATCCGCCACGGACGGCGCGGGTAAGGCTCTTTCCAACTAGGTTTTCCAGTTGGATGTCACCTTGCACTTTTGAGAAACGTACCGGTGTAGGCTTGAACTCAATATCATTGATGTCGACGATTTCGCCTTTGGCCATTGAACGGGTCAGATGGGCAGCAGGAGCGACAATTTCGAGTTTTCCGTTGATGGCGATCGGAGCATTGTGGCCCGCAAGTGCCAACCGGGCGGAAACGCGACCGGATTGTGGTTCGAAAGTGAAATCTAGTAGCGTTGCAGGTTGTGCGGCAATGGGGTCTGCAAATATGGTTTCAAAGGCACCATATGCCGAAAACTTGGCAGTCTGATTGGGCAACAGTTGGCCGCGATTTGCAACCTCTTGGCCAAAAATGGTGCCTAAGAAGTCTTGGTCAATCGCCAAGCCTGGTCGCTCAACACGCACATGAGTAATTCCTTTGGCGTCGAACGATGTAATGCCTGCGCGCTGCGCTGCCAGTTGGATCGATGGCAATGGGACCGCCCCAACAGTACCGGGTGCTGGGCTGAGAAATAGACCTTCTTCGGCCAAGTTTCCCGCACCATCAAACATGTCGCCAACGGTGACGATTTTTGAATGAACGGTAACAGATGAGCGAAGCGTTGGTTGAGCAAGGCACAATGTGGTGCTGGTGCTTAGGGCTAAAAGTCCGATGAATAGTGATTTGGCGAAGCGAAACATTTTACCTAATCTCCTAGCGTAGCTGCGACGTTGCTTGAAGCATTTCGTCAGCTCCAGAAATTACCCGCGCGTTCATTTCATAGGCGCGCTGAGCGGCGATTAGATCTGCGATTTCCGTCACCGCATTCACGTTGGCCATTTCCAAGTGACCTTGCAGCAAATTGCCAAAACCATCACCGTTCGCGGTGCCGGTTTGCGCCGATCCGCTGGCTGCCGTCTCCACATAAAGATTGTCCCCAACGGCTTCCAAACCAGCCTTGTTGACGAAGCGGGAAAGTTGGAGTTGTCCGAGTGCAGTAGGGCTTGCGTCTTGGTTCAAAAAGGCCTCGACTTGACCATCTGCGGAGATCGAGATTGATCGTGCGCCATCTGGGATAATGATGCCGGGTTGAACTTGATAGCCCTCAATGGTGACAAGTTGCCCCTGGCTATCTCTCTCAAAAGAGCCGTCTCGTGTGTAGCCCGTCCGGCCATCTGGCATGGTAATGGAAAAGAAGCCTTCTCCCCTAATGGCAACGTCTAATTCTTTTTGTGTTGGTGCAACACTGCCTTGGCTCATGATGCGCGGGGTTGCGCCCAGTTTGACGCCGGAACCTACTTCCACACCTGTCGGAAGTTGTGTGCCAGATTCTGATGTTTGCGAGCCGGCGCGACGATAGACTTGATAAAGCAGGTCTTGGAAGTCGGCGCGTTGTTTCTTGAACCCGGTGGTGCGCATGTTGGCGATGTTGTTTGAAATCACCTCAACGTTGCGTTCCTGCGCGGCCATCCCGGTTGATGCGGTATATAGAGCTTTCATGTGTCCTAATCCTTTCTACAGGGACGGCGCTTAAGCGCTCAAGTCGCCAAGGCGTTTAATTGCAGTTCGGCGCAGTTCGTCTTGCTTTGTTTGCAGACTTGCCAGTGAGGTATAGGCGCGCGTTACGCGGATCATTTCGGTCATTTCGCTGACGCCAGAAACGTTGGAGCGCTCGATAGCCTTGTGGGCGATATGAGATGAATTATCATAAATTGGATTTTCGCCGGAAAACATCGTATCGCCCTCGCGTTTGAGGGACTGTGGATCCTCAAACTCTGCGATACGCAAGATGCCTTTGTCGCCCTGAGAGGTAGAAACACGTCCATCTTTTGTTACAACAATACCGGTTTCTTCTGGCGCGAATGTCAAAAAACCGCCGTCGGCAAGAACGTTGAAACCTTCAGAGGTCACGAGCTCGCCGCGTTGGTTGAGTTGGAAACTGCCGTTGCGCGTGTACATTTCGCCGGCGGGTGTCTGCACGACAAAAAAGCCATCGCCTTGGATTGCCATATCAAGTTCATTGCCCGTCAGTTCAATTGAACCTGAAGCAAAATCGTCAATTGTCGCCCAGTCTTGGGTGAATGAAAGTGGCTGATCGAGTGTTTTGAAGTCCTTGTGGCGCGCAGTCGGCATAATATATTCTTCGAAGAGAATATCGACGTTCTTGTACCCAGCGGTGTTTATGTTGGCCATATTGTTGGCGACAACGTCCATTTGACGTTGCAGCGCGATCTGGCGCGATAAGCTTATGAGCTGTGCATTTTCCATTTTGCACTATCTCCCCAATTTTGTTCAGCGGGCCACTTCCCCAAGTTTTTCGCCTGCCAAACACAATGCGAGGATCGTGCCAGTTTTTATCTCATTGTTTTTATTGGGATATTCTAAATAATAGATGATAAAATGGTGGTCTGAGCGGGTCGGGCGGAAAAATTGCCCCGGCAATAATTGCCCAGCAAGTTCAAATTGGTAATACTTCGTTAACCTTCTCGTCGTTACGTGGATTATGGAAAAGAATTTCCATTTGTGCACTTAAGTCGTAGAGCGAAAAAATGTCAGATCAAACAGCTGAAGACACAGAAGGCGAAGAAGGCGAAAAGAAAAAAGGCCCGCCGTTGATGATTATCATCGGTGCAGCTGTTGTGCTTTTGCTGGGCGGCGGCGCTGCCTATTTTTTCCTTTTTTCTGGCGGAGGCGAAACCACTGCATCTGAAAATACGGAAGTGGTGCGGCAAACCTATTTCTATGACCTTCCGATAATCAGCGTGAATTTGAATTCAAAGGGCGAGTCAAAGGACATGTTCTTGAAGGTTGCTGTTTCGCTTGAGCTTGCCGATGAGGCCATGGTGCCAAATGTCGAAACGCTTATGCCACGGGTACTTGATACGTTTCAGGTTTACCTGCGCGAAATGCGAAAGTCAGATCTTGAAGGATCTGGGGGAATTTATCGTCTCAAAGAGGAACTACGTCGACGGGTAAATCTGGCGCTGTTTCCGACACAAGTTGAGAGCATCGTTTTCAAAGAGATATTGGTGCAATAGGGGCGCATGAGCAATGTCTGAATCAGAAACTGACGATCTCCTGAAAGAATTTGGCATCTCTGGCGAAGAAGAAGCTGGTGATGGTGATGGGGAAGGTGCGGCCGCTGAATGGGCCGCCATGATCGAAGGCAACGATGATAGTGAAGATGGCGCCGCGGTTGACCGTATTCTCAACCAAGACGAGATCGACAACCTTTTAGGTTTTGACAGTGGTGATATGGGTATTGGAGACCTTTCAGGTGTCCAAGCGCTTATAAACTCGGCACTTGTCTCATATGAGCGTTTGCCGATGCTTGAGATCGTGTTTGACCGTTTGGTGCGGTTGACCACGACATCTTTGCGCAATTTCACTTCGGACAACGTTGAGGTTTCCCTCGACAGCATTACATCTGTACGTTTTGGAGATTATCTAAACTCAATTCCACTTCCTGCGATATTGACGGTCATAAAGGCTGAAGAGTGGGACAATTTTGGATTGATGACTGTTGAGAGCAATCTCATCTATTCTATGATCGATGTGTTGCTTGGTGGTCGGCGCGGCAACAATACCATTCGGGTTGAAGGGCGACCCTATACAACGATCGAAATGAGTTTGACCAATCGTATGATTGAGTTGATTCTTGAGGATATGCACAAGGCGTTTGAGCCCCTGACGCCGGTGAAATTCAGCATTGAACGGATGGAAACAAATCCACGCTTTGCTGCGATTGCCCGCCCTGCCAACGCTGCCATCCTTATTGAACTGCGCATCGATATGGATGATCGCGGTGGCAAAGTTGAAATATTGCTGCCTTACGCGACCATTGAACCCATTCGTGAACAACTGCTGCAAATGTTCATGGGGGAGAAATTTGGCCGTGACCCGATTTGGGAAGGGCACTTGGCTACAGAGATTTATGCCGCCGATACTGAAATTCAAGCTGTGTTGCACGAGTGGGAAATACCGCTTTCTGATATGTTGAAGCTGGAGGAGGGCGATACATTGATGTTTGAGCGGTCGCCCAATGATCCTATTTCATTGCGATGCGGCGATGTTGCGCTGACCGAAGGCATTATGGGGCACATCGGCAAAAATGTGTCTGTAAGGGTCACGCGACCACTTAATCCACCAAAAGTGACAATGGCTGTTTTTGAGGCCATGGACGAACAAGGGAATGATTAACAATGGGTAATTTTGCGCTGGGATTGATCGTGGAAGGTGCCGTTGCTGTTCTTCTCATTCTTACAATCGGTTATTGCTACATATTGAACATACGGTTGAAACGGTTGCGTGACGACAGGGCCGCATTGCAAACAATGATTACCGATCTCGTGCGAGCAACTGATCAAGCAAATGGCGCAATCACTGAATTGCGGAAAACTGCAATTCAGTGTGACGGTATGATTCAGACACGTTTGAGCGAGGCCGAAAGCTTTTCAATAGAATTGGCCCATCACGTGAATGCAGGGCAATCAGTTATGCATAAGATCGCCATGATTGCTCAAACCGCCCGTAATGCAGCGCCTCAACCAAAGGAAAAACCCCTGAAAGCCAAAGCGGCACTTGATCATTTGGATAGTATTTCTCGTCGTGATGGAGCGGCGGCGTGAATTCAGTCCGCTTATTGCCGGTTGTAATGGTGGTGGCGTCTGCGCTGCTGTTGTTCAAGGTATTTGGTTTTGTGTCCGGTGATCTCTATGTTTTTGGGAATCGCGAGGCAATTGCACAAGAGGCGCAGGAGCAAGCTCAAGACGCTGATCAAGACGAAGCTTCGAGCAACCCGGTTGTTGACGCAACAAATGCTGCGCTTAATCCCAATCGTCCTGTGGAAGCGCCGCCCGTTTCTATGGATTCAAAAGGTAATTTAACGGCATTGAGCGATTCCTCGGGCGTTTCCACAACAGAGCTGGAGTTCTTGGAGCGTTTGAGTGAGCGGCGAAAAGAGCTTGATAAGCGCGCTGAGCAATTGATTGTTCAAGAATCTATTGTTCGCGCCGCAGAGCTGCGCTTGGAAACCAGAGCAAATGAGCTCAAACAAATCGAGGCACGTATCTCGGCTTTGGTTGACAAAAAGGAAGGCAAAGAAGAGGAAAAATTCAAATCTTTGGTCGCCACTTATGAGAATATGAAAGCCAAGGACGCGGCAAGGATTTTTGATCGTCTCGACATGCTTGTGTTGGTGCGCATGGTTGAACGGATCAATCCGCGCAAAATGGCCACAATTTTGGCTGCAATGGACCCCGAAAAAGCCGAGGCGCTGACGATAAACTTGGCAAATCCAAACTTGACTGAGCTCAGCCAAACAGTCGATGGGCCGAACAATAACGAACTTCCGCAAATCATTGGGCAATAGAGTTGTGAAAAGTAAGGCGCCGTTAAGCCTAGCACGATAATTTGTTTGTAGTGAAAAAGTCGGAGCCCTTTGCGG
>NZ_CAKZPW010000022.1:0-2130 GCF_937139385.1 uncultured Maritalea sp.
CAAGCTAATGAATTAGAGACCGCACTGGAGTCACTTCCGGATTGGCTGGCAATCTCTGCGCGCAAAGGGATTGCGCGACGGTTTAAGTTTAAAAATTTTATCGAGGCGTTCGGTTTTATGAGCCGGGTTGCACTGTTGGCTGAAAAAGCCAACCACCATCCTGAGTGGTCTAATGTTTATGCGCAGGTCGATATATTCCTCACCAGCCATGACGCGGGTGGTTTGACCCAAAGGGACGTGGATTTAGCCCTGCAGATTGACAAATTGTTGTGATTATTCGTTAGAATTGCCTGATTTTGTAAAAAGCCAGCCAGCACAGAGTTGCCCCCAGCATAATCGCTGTCACCAATTGGGCTGTGGCGCTTAGGGTCAATAGGCGCGGCGCAGCGTAGGAGAGCAGTGCGAGGGGTAGGGTAAGGCCAAGCGCTTTATCGTGTTTGCCCAATGGATATAGCCAGTTCGCCCAAAGCATTGCCCCAATAATCATTAGCGTTTGGGGGAACCAAAATAGAAAATTGGCAAAATGGCTTGAATGGGGTGATAGTCCATAAGCCATAATATCAAAATAGAAGAAGGCCGACACAAAGAACCCAAGAATCATGCAAATTGCGCCATAGCGGTTTGTTGGGGGGGCGAAGGGCGCAAACAAAAAACGCAATGTGCTAAGTGCGAGCAATAGCATTGCCAACATCAAAACACTGGCGTTGATGGGGTCGTAGCGGTTTGCCGCAAATAGCATAGTTTCACCCAAACCAAACAAAAACACGGCAATTAGATTGGTGGTTCTAAGCATTTATTTGGCCCATTTGTTGCGTGAGATTCATCAAACGCGAACCAATTTGGTGGTTTGGAGGTTGAGAACTCAGGTTTGACAGTCTACATGTGCTGTTAAACCTTTAATAGCGGCAGGTAGCAAATGTTTGAAGCAATCACCAAATTATTCGGCGGGAAATCTGCACAAGGTGATGATGACCCCATGCTCGATCCCAAAGTTTGCGCAGCGGCGTTGCTGGTGCATTTATCCGCTGTTGATGGTGAAGTGAGCGAAAGCGAGCGCAAAACCATCGAGCGCACGCTAACAGAGCACTATAAGCTAAGCGCAGCGGAAGTTGCTGACCTTGTGGTGTTGGCCACAGCAAAAGACCATGATGCTGTGGATTTTTATGGGTTCACCTCAACGCTCAACAAGCTTGATCCCAACGAAAAACTTAACCTTATACGCATGATGTGGCAGGTGGTGTTTGCGGACAGCGAAAACCATGAGTTGGAAGACAATATGGTTTGGCGCGTGGCTGAACTGATCGGTGTTTCGGCCCGTGATCGCACGCTATTGCGTTCAGAAGTTCGTCGGGAATCCACAGCAGGCGAATAGGGCGCAAGCTTTTGTTCATTTTCGCAGGCTGCAACTGGGCGAAGAGGCTTTTTGCAAATTGCGACGCAAGGTGCGAACGCACTTGCCAGATCAGTTAACGTCTTTCCCCTAAACCCCAGATTTCTAACACCAATTGTAAACTCAGCTGCTGCAAAAAACTGGCACGCTTTGTGCAATCTATTGGGCGTCGGGAGAGAGTTTTGCGTACCGACTAAAAATTCATGGCTCGCTCGTCCGGCGTATTTCGGGAGCGGGCCATAAATTTAACTGCGATTTGAATTCTGTGAGGCTGCGCATTGCTGCCCCCTTGTCGTAACGGGTTTCAATCGCTACATATGCCAACAAGCGGCACGCAAATTAGGAGACCCCTTGCATGACTTTTGCCTTGATCCAAACATTGCTGATGATATTGGGCCTTGTGAAATGGATTGTGATCATCATGATCATCATGAGCTGGCTTTTTGCTTTCAACGTCATCAATGGTTCCAACCAAGTTGTTGCGATGATTTGGAAGTTGGTTGATGGGCTTACGGATCCTTTGCTTCGCCCAATCCGCAAAATCGTTCCAAATATCTCCGGTCTTGATCTGTCCCCCATTGTTTTGTTCGTCATCATTTTCTTCATTGAAATGCTGTTGAGCAGCTGGGCACGCGGTATGTTCTTCTAAACACCGAGCGATTTTTATGAGCAATGTTCAAGCCTGGCGCCAAACCGACGCTGGGCTTGAAGTCTTTTTGCGCGTGACTCCAAACGCCCAT
>NZ_CAKZPW010000023.1:0-4871 GCF_937139385.1 uncultured Maritalea sp.
AAAGCCCAAACGGGATGTAATCAGCAATGCCTGCCGGATGAAGCACTGGCATCATAAAATGCTCGGCAGCTTGGTCAGATTGGTGCGGCATGGAAGAGGAAACACAACCATGGTCGTCGCCCAAAAAAGCGATCACACCACCATTTTTTGAGCTGCCCAAAGCATTGCCATGTTTGAGCGCGTCGCCCGAACGATCAACGCCGGGGCCTTTGCCGTACCAAATGCCAAAAACGCCATCCACGGTCACTTGTGGATCGCTAGAGACCTCTTGTGTGCCAACGATTGCGGTTGCGGCCAAATCTTCGTTGATCGCTGGCTTCACTGTGATTTTGTATTCGTCCAACGTTGTTTTGGCTTTCGCCATAGCCTGATCATAAGCACCAAGCGGCGAACCACGATAGCCCGATACAAAACCTGCAGTGTTCAACCCAGCAGCAAAATCAGCTTTTGCTTGTTCAATAGGGATGCGTACCAAAACGTCAGTGCCCGACAGAAAAACCCGCTCGTTTTTTAGTCCGTCACGCAATTCATATTCTGGATATGCGAAAAGGCTCGCATTCGCCGGTGTTAGATCCATAATGTTCCCCTATTCCTTGAGAACCATTATCGCTCATTTTTCTTGACATATCTGATCAAATTAGGGCTCAATATAGCCACATTTTGGCAATCTTTTTCAAGAAAGCGCTTAGTTTTGACAGAACAGTTCTCAATTGATCAAATTGACGGGAAAATCTTAGATTTACTGCAACAAAACAGCCGACTCTCCAACCAAGAGATCGCCAACCAAGTGGGCAGCTCGGTTTCTTCCGTGTGGCGACGCATCAACGCGCTTGAAGAAGCTGGGGTGATCACGGCCTACGGCCTTACGGTTTCGCCGGAAAAAATGGGCTACAGCGAAACGATTTTGCTGCAAGTCAGCCTTGAGCAGCATAATGATGATTATTTGGATGAGTTCACAAGGTTGGTGCAATCAATTCCCGAGATTTTGGAATGCTATGCGACGACGGGTGAGTATGATTATGTCATGAAAGTATTGGCCACAGACATGCGCTCGTATCATCGGTTTCTGCGCAATAGTTTGATGAGCATGCCGTTCATCTCCAAAACTTTTTCACAAGTGGTGATGGACAAGATCAAGTTTCAAAAAGCGATTCCAACGACTTCGGCCCGGATGAAGAAATGATCGACATTGCATTGCGAGATCTGCGCATTGCCGACCTGCGCGCCTATCGCCAATTGATTTCGCCAGACAGAGCTTTTCATCAGTTCAACGGCCCCTACTTTGGACTACCCGACGACGCTGAGCAGGATCGTTACATCCAACGCTTGCGCGAAAAATTGGAAGCCCCTGAACAGGATTTGAAAAAACTGCTGATTATTGATGCGCGGTCGGATCGAATCTTGGGCGAAGTGAGCTGGTATTGGCGCAGCAAGGCGACCTATTGGATGGAGATTGGCATTTTGATTTTCAATCAATCGGATTGGTCAAAGGGCATAGGTGCGAATGCGTTAAAACTGCTGATCGGCCAATTATTTGCCGACAGAGACGAATTGGTGCGGATTGGGCTAACCACTTGGAGTGGCAACCAAGGGATGATGCGACTCGCGCAAAAGCTAGGCATGCGCCAAGAAGCTTGCTATCGCAAAGCGCGTTTTTGGCAGGGTCAGTATTATGATTCAGTCAGCTACGGCGTCCTCAAAGAAGAATGGTCCGTTTAGCGGGTTTCAGGTTCGACAATTGGTGCGCCTGCATCACGCCACCCGCCAAATCCACCTTCGATGTGCGCCACATTTTCAAAGCCCATGTCTTTAGCGGTCTTGGTTGCCAAGGCAGAACGCCAACCCGCGGCACAAAAGAATACCAGCTTTTTGTCCGTGGCCAATTCAGGCTTGTGATAAAGACTTGTTGGATCAATCCAAAACTCAAGCATACCGCGCGGCACGTGCACTGCGCCTTCGATTTTGCCTTCACGCTTTAGCTCGCGAATATCGCGCAAATCGACCAACAAGGCCTTGCCGGATGCAGTCTGCTGTTTGGCGCTTTCCACATCGAGCGTTTCGATTTCAGCCATGGCTTGATCAACAAGTTGTTTGACCGTTTTCATTTCAACTCCCTTTACGCCGCCAGCACATCTGCCCAGTCTTTGTGCCGTTTGAACTGCATTACAACATAAGAACACACAGGCACGATTTTGCGTTTGTTCTGACGCGCGAATTCCACGCCAGCAATCACCAGTTTTGCCGCAATTCCTTGGCCTTCAAATTCTTTGGGGACACGCGTGTGATCGACAATCATTTGATTGTTGTTGCGCACGAAAGTCATTTCGGCCTGATGACCTTCGCCAAGGTCTGCGAAAAATCGACCACGTTGATTGTCTTCTTGAAACTGTATTTTGAGGTCTTTGGTCATGTTGCCGCCTTTGAGAACAAGTCTGTTGCGAGTTTTCTAATGGGGTTATGCGAGGCAGCCAGATCAATTTGGCGCAGTTCAGCCAAAGAGATGAACTTCAGCTGTGTCGATTCTTCGCTTATGTGCAGTGCCGGCATTTGAGTCAGTTCTGCTGCAAAAACGGACATGTGGGTTTGCACTACATTGCCATCATCGTATGCACCGATGGAGCCGGGGTTATCGAACAAGGTGACGAATTCTAAGGTCAACCCTGCCAGCCCGGTTTCTTCTTCCAGTTCACGGGCTGCGCACACTTCGGGAGCCTCGCCCGGCTCGGCTCTGCCACCCGGGAAAGACCATTGACCGTTGTCGCTGCGTTTTTCCATCAATACACTATCACCCAAGAACACCATCGACACAGAACCTTGGGCGAGCGGCTGGTTGATTGGCGGCGCGTCCTTCAGATTGTCAAAAAACTCAGCCACTTTGTTGGTCCAAATAATCGATTGCCGCACTGAGCGCGGTCACTTCAGTTCCAGCCAGTCCCGCGGACAAAAACAGGGTGAGATCTCCAGCAGCCGAATTGAAGGTTTGTGCGCCAAGATGTTGGACAGGTAAATTTTGGTCATGGAACATATGTTTGTTGCCCTGCCCAGCAATCTGCTGCGGGCTATCGGAAACGATCAATCTGGTGCGCGCGACAATGTCCAAAGGCAATTCGTGGCGATCAACAAATTTGGGACCTAGAGTTGTGACATGAGCGCCATGTTTTATCCATTCTGTATCAATCACGGGTTCTGAAGAATTGGTGGCGAGGATCACGACATCAGCATCTCGCACCGCGCGCTCAGCACTTGAAGTTGGGGTGATATTTGCACTCAGCTTCTTAGCCATATCGGTTGCAAAATTACCGCGCCGCTCCATCGAGCGGCTAAACACGCTGACTTTTCCAACCTCACGTAAACTCAAAATCGCTTCTAACTGGGTTTGCGCCTGCGTTCCAGTTCCGATCAGTGCCAGTTTTTCAATCCGCTCCTCAGGCACCAAACGATCAATCGCAACGCCACCAAGGCAACCTGTGCGGATCGCGCCTAAGCGCTCGCCAATCGCTATGCCTTTGATCTTTGCTGTGGTGCGGTCAAACACAACAACCAACTGCTCTTCGACCGCATTCTTGCGTTTTGGAAAGGTGTCATAAACGCGAAACCCGGCTAGGTCTTTGTTGCCGCCGCACGTAAAGACCAGCGCACCAGGATCAAAATCGACCCGATGGCGCGGTGGCGAAATCGCTTCGCCGCGCGCATCCGCATCAATCTGCGCTCGAACTGCGTCAAGAAAAACGCGCGTTGGAATGGCGTTCAGATCATCTTCTTGCAGAATGCGCATATAGGCCTCTTTATGGTTTTAAAACTCGATCCCTACCTGTGCTTTCACGCCAGACCGGAAGGGATGCTTTATCTGGGTCATGTCGGTGACCAAGTCCGCAAATTCCACCAACTCGTCTTTTGCATTACGCCCCGTGATGATCACATGTTTCATCTCTGGTTTTTGCCTTAGAACGTCCAAAATCTCTTCAATGGGCAAATAGTCGTATCGTAAGACAATATTCAATTCATCACACAAGACCATATCGTGCTTGTCGTCCAGAATAAATTCTTTGGCTTGCTCCCACGCGGCGCGTGCCGCATCGATATCGCGCTGCCGATCTTGGGTTTCCCACGTAAAGCCTTCGCCCATTGTGGCAAGTGAAACTTGATCGGGGAATTTGTCGAGCACATTGCGCTCGCCAGTGCCCCATTTGCCTTTGACAAATTGTACAACAGCGACTTTCATGCCATTGCCAAGCGCCCGAAAGACCATGCCGAAGGCGGCTGTCGATTTACCCTTGCCTTTTCCGGTGTGAACGATGGTAAGGCCTTTTTCGATGGTTTTGGTGGCGATGATCTTGTCGCGCGCCGCCTTCTTCTTTTTCATTTTCTCAGTATGGCGCTCGTTGAGTTCTTCTTCACTCATATTGTCGGTTTTTTTGCTCATAGCTGATCATTGCTCCCATCTAAAAAGGCATAGGTTGAATTGCGTTTTGGCGACCAGAAGCCGCGCTCCATTGCTTCGCGAAACTTGGATATGAGTTCATCATAGCCATATTTGTTGTTCTCGTGAATGAAGCTACGCACTTCATCATTGAGCACAAAGGCGTCAAAGGCAATGTCGAAATGGTGTGACTTCACTGCACCAGTTGTTGCCGCGAATGCGAACCTATAATCGGTGGTGGCGATAATTTCGAACGCGCCTTTGTAACCGTGTCGCATCACCCCTGAAATCCATTTTGGATTGACAACGCGCGAGCGCATGACCTTGGCGATTTCTTCGTCCAGCGTTGTTGCCACGGGCCGTTCGGGACGCGAGTGGTCATTGTGATAATGTGCCGGTGGGTGTCCCGTTAGCGACGTCGCGGTGGCGGTTAGGCCGCCGTCAAACGGGG
>NZ_CAKZPW010000024.1:0-5512 GCF_937139385.1 uncultured Maritalea sp.
CGGCACGGTCTACTTTTGGGAAATCAACGCCAGGAATTGGCCGGAGCCCTACAAAGTCTAGGGCTCGAAAAGGAGTCCGAACAACAGGAAGAAAAACTCGCCAACGCGATGAGCCGCTTGATACGCCGTCATTGCGTCGACTGGTGCATACAAAGCGCTGTCCTTTGGGGCTTTGGTTGAGAATTTTGGCGTATTGAGGTCCTATATAGGCGACAATTTTTGGCCCGCTATTGCCATATATGGCGCCCTATATGTGGTCGCTGTGGCTTTGTCCTTTCCCGCTGCGTGGGTGCTCACCATTGCAGGAGGAATATTCTTTGGGTGGTGGGTTGCCGGCCTGGTCACAATCCTCTCCGCCACCATGGGGGCATCAATATTGTTCTGGATAACGAGCACATCGTTAGGGGCACAAATGCGCGACAGCGCCGGACCGTTTGTACAAAAAATCCGAAAAGGCATGCAGGACGATGCAGTGAACTACATGTTATTTTTGCGCCTTGTCCCTGCTTTTCCATTCACTCTTGTCAATATTGTACCGGCGATTCTTGGGGTGCCCTTCAAAATTTTCTTTTGGACGACCCTATTTGGCATTGCGCCGGGCACATTTGCATATGCCTATGCGGGTGAGGGGGTAACTTCAATTGTTGAAGCGCAAGCAACCGCCTTTGCCGCTTGCACATCTGCCAACGCCGCCACTTGCGGAGTTTCTCTTGCACCAAGCGATTTATTGACCCCCCAGTTGCTTATCGCCTTCAGCGCACTCGGGCTTGTCTCTCTTATGCCTATTGTGATCAAACGCTTTCGCGCCAATAATGCCACCAGCTAAACCAGAAAGCGTCTAATAATGGCCGAATTTTTAAAACCTGACTTATGTGTAATCGGCGCTGGATCAGGCGGATTGACCGTTGCCGCCGCAGCAGCGCAATTGGGCGCAACAGTGATCTTAATTGAGCGCGACAAAATGGGCGGCGACTGCCTCAATACAGGTTGTGTCCCCTCAAAAGCGCTAATTGCAGCCGCGAAGCGGGCGCAACTTATGCGCACGGCGCCCGAATTTGGTATTCAAGCCGAAGAACCTAAACCCAATTTTGGCCGCATCAACGACCACATTAAGGAAGTGATCGCAGGCATCGCCCCTAACGATTCGATTGAGCGGTTTCGCGGCCTAGGTGTTAATGTGATCGAAGGCGAAGCCAGCTTTGTGGATAAGCGCACAGTTAAAGTAGGTAATGAGCAAATTCGCGCCAGACGTTTTGTAATAGCAACGGGATCGCGCCCAATGGTGCCGCCAATTCCGGGGCTCGCCGAGACGCCTTTTCTCACCAATGAGAGTATTTTTGAGCAGCGCCGAAAACCGTCCGAGTTAATCATCATCGGTGGTGGCCCCATCGGCATGGAGCTAGCGCAAGCCCACCAACGCCTCGGATGTAACGTAACTGTTCTCGAAATGGCTGATCCATTGGCCAAAGATGATCGCGAACTCACCGATATTGCCTTGCGCCACATTCGGCGCGAGGGGGTCGACATCCGTTCAAATACCAAAGTGGTTGAAGTCAAAAAGAAAGCGCGGGCAATTGCTGTTGATGTAGAAGGTTTGGATGGTCAAATCGAGACGCTGGTGGGCACCCATCTTTTGGTTGCCGCAGGGCGATCACCCAATGTGGAGCGCCTCAATCTTGACGCCGCAATGGTGGCGCACACCAATAAAGGCATCACGATTAATGAAGGTCTGAAAACCTCCAACCGGCGCATCTATGCTATTGGCGATGTTGCCAGTGGTTTGCAGTTTACCCATGTGGCCGGCTATCAAGCCGGACTGGTGGTCCGTAACGCTTTGTTCGGGTTGCCGGTAAGGCAGAACCGTCAAATCATTCCTTGGGCCACTTACACAGACCCCGCAATTTCCCAAGTGGGGATGAATGAAGAAGAAGCGCGCCAAAAATTTGGCGATAAGTTTCGGGTTTTACGCTGGAGCTTTGACGAAAATGATCGTGCTCGCGCAGAGCGACAGACCGACGGTTTGGTCAAAGTTCTAACAAATAACTCCGGCAAAATCCTGGGCGCCGGTGCGGTGGGCCTACATGCAGATGAGTTGATCAATATGTATGCATTTGCAATCGCCAACGGCATGAAAATCGGCGCATTCACAAAAATGGTTTCGCCATACCCAACCTTGTTTGAAGTCGCAAAACGCATCAGCATCGAATTCTATAAGGACAAATTAGATAACCCCTTGCTTAAAGGCCTTATCGCATTAAACCGATTGTTTGGCTGAACAACATCAGCTTATAGTTCTTTATGTCCGTTCCTCAGAATCAGCCATATCAGCGCGCCCGTTTCGGTTTGTCGATCAAACTCATCACCATGATTATCAGCATGATCATGATTGTCGAGGTTGTCATCTATCTGCCTTCGGTGGCCAACTTCCGCATTCGATGGCTCGATGATCGGGTGCAGGTTGCTGGGGTCGCGGCACGTGTCATCGAAACTGTGCCGGATGCAATGGATTTGACGCCGGACATGATCAACAATTTGCTCAAGGCTGCCCAAGCTGAAGCGCTGGTTGTGCGTATGCAAGATAAGTCTCAATTAATAGAACGCCTCGACATGCCCATGCCTGTTGCTGTTGTTGGCGCAGACACTCGAAACCGCGAGTCGCTGGACTTGATTGTTGGGGCGCTGGACGTCATCATAAATGGTAGTGACCGCACCATGCGCATCATCGGTTCGCCCGCGGGGGCGCAAGATATTATTGTTGAAGTCTTGATGAGCGAAGCAAACCTGCGTCAAGAAATGCTGACCTATTCGCGGAATATTTTTTGGCTTTCGCTCTTGGTTGCCATTGCGACGGCCGCGGCCATTTTCTTCTTCCTCAATCGTTTGCTCGTGCAGCCGATTGGGCGCATGACGCAAAATATGATCGCTTTTCGCAAAACACCCGAAGACGCAAATCGCATCATTGTGCCATCAAATCGCAAAGACGAGGTGGGCATCGCAGAGCGCGAACTATCGATGATGGAACAAGACATTTTTACCATGCTGCGCCAAAAACAGCATTTGGCCGATCTTGGGCTGGCAGTTGCCAAAATCAACCATGACTTGCGCAATACTCTTAGTGCCGCACAAATGTTGTCTGATCAAGTGGCAACGCTTGAAGACCCGCAGGTGCAGCGTTTGGCCCCGCGTTTGGTGACGACACTGGATCGGGCGATTAATTTTGCCCAATCGGTTTTGGACTACGGTCGACAAAAAACAGTTCCACCAAAGTTTGAACATGTGGATTTGCGCGCGCTGATTGATGAATCAGCGATTGACGCTGGGGTGCGTTCGCATCCTTCGATTGAGTTCGCCAATGAAGTGCCAGATGATGTGGTGATTAATGTTGATCCCGATCAGATATCTCGGGTTTTCGTCAATATTCTGAAAAATGCGCGTGAAGCTTTGGAGGTATATAAAAAAGCGGAAGCGACAAAGCGCGTGTTCGTTCGATTAGAAGAACAAGCCAACTGTTATCAAATCAAGATCGGCGACAACGGCCCCGGGTTGCCACCAAGGGCGAAAGAGAATCTCTTTGTAGCGTTTGATGGGTCCGGCCGTGCCGGCGGCACGGGGCTTGGATTGGTGATTGCAAAAGAAATCACAGAATCACACGGTGGCCGGCTTTCATATTTGGACACACAAGAAGGAACGACCTTTTGTATCGAACTGCCAACAATCAAGGATTAGCCTGACCAGGCATGGCTATCTGACAGAAAAAACACCAAAAAACAAAAAAGATATAAATGAGGCACTTGCATTCCAAATCAGCCCGGTATATGCCTTTGCCACACTGATGAGGGTAGCCACTACCCACCGTCAAAAATGCACCGGTAGCTCAGCTGGATAGAGTACTTGACTACGAATCAAGGGGTCGGGAGTTCGAATCTTCCCCGGTGCACCATTCTTCCTTTTTTGAACGTCTCACGAACCTGACCAACGCCCAGTGTTGGAGCAGAAGCAGTCTCTATATTGTTCACTGGAATGTCAGCTGCGTGGACAAATTGGCCATCCCAAAGTCTATGCTCACGTCCGCAAAGGACAGAATGCAAAGATCTGCAAACTGTAAATCACAACGTTGCAAAGCTCAGAAAAACTCACTGGGGTTCGTTTACGTCAAGTGAAGCATGCCAGTCTGACAAAAACTGATCTCGTTTGATTTCGTCTAAGTATGTCAAAAGGTTAGGCCCCAGTCGAATGGGAAGCAAAGCGCGACTGGACTGCAGGAGTGATCTTACCTCCATCGAACGACTCCTCTCGTGGAGCGGAATTAACGACGAACTGCCCGATATTGCTTGTTGCCCTTCTTGCGAAAGCAAATAGGAAACAAATGTCTTGGCCTGACTTAGGTTTGTGGAGCCTTTGGCAACAAATGCGGTTCTTGTCATAACCAATGCATAGTCTTCAAAGAGCTTTATCCCAATTTGAGCGTTTTGAGTTGCGGCATTGTGAGCGTAAGAGCCTAGGATATTGTAGCCCAATACCAGTTCGCCCGCTGCAATCTGTTCGATCATTTCCGATGTGCAGCAATAGACTTTTGCCCTGGCACGACCAAAGGTCTCAATTAATCGCGAATACAAGTAACCGCGCTGCGTGTCCTGTGTCGCAAGCAAATAGCCCACACCAGACTGGCCAATATCGTAGGTGCCAATTTTTCCCGCAAAGAAACTAGGGTTGTCGCGTATCAGACCTGCAAGCTCTGAACGAGTGTCTGGTAGCTTGAGTTCAGCAAACGCTTCGCGATTATAAACCATAGCCACAGGTTCAAAGGTAAACCCAAACAAGGAATCCAGCCAATAAGACCATTCCGGGGAGTCGGCCAGTTTTGCTGGTTGAAACCTGTGCGCCAATCCCTTGTTCACCAAATCGGTTTGCAAATCCATAGCTGAAGAAATGATAACGTCGCCCGCATGTTGACCAGACAATACGTGCTCATACAATTCTCGCGTGTTGTACTCTTGATAATCAATTTTGATATTCGGGAACTTGACTTCAAATGAATGCAAGACATTGGCGAACGCAGTGGTGTCGGTGGCGCTAAGGACAACAAGTTGGTTGCGCTGTTGCGCATGCGCCGCAGTTGTTGCGCAAAGAAACGTTCCAAGGGCCAATATAATGGGGAAAAGTTTTGCCATATTAATGTTCCACCAATTTGGGAAATGTCAGCTTGATACAAACCCCGCCATGAGGTGAACCTGTGAGTTCAATACTCCCCGAGTGGCTTTTCATTGCAGCTGATACAATGGACAGGCCAACACCACTACCAGCGTAAGGCCCCGTCGCGAAAAACCTCTCCAGCACCGCTGACTGCTGCGCCAAATCCAAGCCAGGGCCATCGTCCTCGATTTGAATGCAAACTCCAGATGTAGCTGTTTCCTCAATTGATATCCAAATGCGGCACTGACCGCCCGAGTGTTGAACAGCGTTCACCAACACGTTGTCGATCGCTTCTTTGATGGCGACAGCATCTCCTACA
>NZ_CAKZPW010000025.1:0-8142 GCF_937139385.1 uncultured Maritalea sp.
AACGCGTTCGATGAAGCGGCCATCGCGTGGTGCGCGAACGTCTGCAACAACGATGTGGTAGTAAGGACGCTTTTTAGAGCCGCCACGGGCCAAACGAATTTTAGTTGCCATTATTAGATCTCCTTAGATGGACTTTGAACCGCTCATTTGAGTGGTAATTTGGTTTGTTCATATTCGGGGGAGCTATTTCTTGCCCCCCAATTTGGGACCCAAGCCGGGAAGGCCGGGAAAACGCGGTGCGCCGCTGCCCTTAAGCAGATCGTTGACGCTGGTTGGTAATTGTTTTTTTGGCTCTGGTGCGGCCAAGCTGCCCATATCTGGCATTTGCCCACCCATTTGTTTTTCCATTTCGGCGAGCATTTGCGGATCCATTTGGGAAGGATCAATATTGGGCATGCCGCCACCGCCAAACATGCCGCCGAGGGCGCCAGCAAGCCCGCCTTTGCCTTTAGACATTTTTTTCATCATGTCGGCCATTTGGCGGTGCATTTTGATCAGCTTGTTAATTTCTTGAACCGAAGTGCCCGACCCTGCTGCCACGCGCTTGCGGCGCGAGGCGTTGAGCAAAGCAGGTGTTGCGCGCTCTTTTTTGGTCATGGATTGGATGATGGCGACCTGACGATCAAAAACCTTGTCATCCACATTGGCACCAGCAAGCTGCTTTTTCATTTTGCCCATGCCCGGCATCATGCCCATAAGGGACCCCATGCCGCCCATTTTTTTCATTTGAAGAAGTTGGTTTTTCAAATCATCAAGATCGAAAACCCCTTTCTTCATCTTTTTGGCCATTTTGGCCGCGTCTTCAGCATTGACGGTTTCAGCTGCTTTTTCAACCAGCGAAACAATGTCACCCATGCCCAAAATCCGGTCAGCAACACGGCTTGGGTGGAAGTCTTCAAGGTCTTCAAGCTTTTCGCCTGTCCCCAATAGTTTGATCGGTTTGCCAGTGACCGCGCGCATGGAAAGCGCTGCGCCGCCACGGCCATCCCCATCAATACGGGTCAGCATAATGCCGGTAATGGCCACACGCTCGTCAAATGAGCGGGCCAAGTTGACCGCGTCTTGGCCGGTTAGGGCATCGGCAACAAGCAAAATTTCGTGGGGGTTGGTGGCCGCTTTAATTTCTGCGGTTTCCGCCATTAGTTCTTCATCGATATGGGTGCGACCCGCGGTATCGAGGAACAGAACGTCATAACCGCCAAGCTTGGCGGTTTTTTGGGCGCGTTTGGCGATTTCAAGCGGGCTTTGACCCGCAATGATCTCAAGCGTATCGACGCCGATTTGATCCCCAAGAACTTTGAGCTGCTCCATCGCGGCAGGGCGACGGGTATCAAGTGAAGCGAGCAGGACTTTTTTGTTTTGCTTCTCTTTAAGGCGTTTGGCGATTTTGCCGGTGGCAGTGGTTTTACCCGCGCCTTGCAAACCAACCATCATAATGGCAACGGGCGGGTTTGCCTTAAGGTCCAGCGGGGCCGCATCTGTGCCCAAAACCGCAACCAATTCGTCATTGACGATTTTGACGACTTGTTGGCCCGGGGTAATGGATTTGGTGACTTCTGCACCAACTGCCCGGTCACGAACTTGCTCGATAAACCCGCGCACAACCTCAAGGGAAACATCGGCTTCAATTAGCGCCCGGCGAACTTCGCGCAGGGCTTTGTTCACGTCGTCTTCAGAAAGAGCGCCGCGGCCTGTAATTCCGTCAAAGATGCCGCTTAAGCGGTCGGAGAGGCTTTGAAACATTTATCGTCCCGTCATTGTCTTTTTAAGGTCAATTGTTCGATTGTGCCCCCACATATGGTCATCAAACGTCCAAATTGGAAGGCTGACGAGCCATAAGCTTTTGACACCCACGGGCGCAACGCGCTGGTGGATGTTGACCCCTTGCATCAGTAAGACCGCACAAGGTAGTGGCTCGAGGTTTTCTCGATCAGTTAAACTTATTGGCTCGTGCAATAGAGGAATGGGGCTTTAGAGTCAATAAAGAAGCGCGCCAAGCAAGCAATCTTGATGTGACATGGGTAGTAATTGGGCCTAATCTGCGCCATATAAGGCAAAAGTTGACACTAGGCATAGGCACGATAATGAGCGGCGACGCGGTTTCTTATTTGAAAATGAACGGTTTGGGCAATGATTTTGTGGTCATTGACGCCCGAAAGCGCGCGCTGACCTTCACAAAGGATAAGGTGCGCTGGATCGCTGATCGTGAACAAGGTGTTGGCTGTGATCAATTGATCATCATGGAAGCACCGCGTAACGAAGACGCAGATATTTTCATGCGGATCTATAATGCGGAAGGCGGCGAGGTCGATGCTTGTGGCAACGCCACCCGTTGTGTTGGCTATTTGATGGCTGAGGAATTGGGCCGCGCGGATGTGACCATTCAAACCAACGCGGGGCTGTTGCTCTCTCGCCTTGATGGGAAAAATGTTACGGTGGATATGGGCGTGCCGCGCCTACAATGGCAGATGATCCCTTTGGCTGAACAGTTTGAAGACACAACGGGCATAGAGCTGCAAATCGGGCCAATTGATGCGCCGGTTTTGCATACGCCTTCTGTTGTAAATGTGGGCAATCCCCATGCGATTTTTTGGGTGGATGATTTAGACGCGCATGATTTAAGCAAGGCAGGGCCATTGCTTGAAAATCACCCGGTTTTTCCCGAGCGAGCCAATATTTCATTGGCGCAGGTGATGTCGCCAACCCATATCAAAGTGAAGGTTTGGGAGCGCGGTGCGGGCCTAACAAAGGCTTGTGGTACGGCGGCATGTGCGGTTGGTGTTGCGGCTGTGCGTAAAGGCTTTGCGGATGGTAAAATTGATGTGGAGTTGCCTGGTGGCATTTTGCAAATCGAATGGCGCGACAGCGACAAGCACATTATGATGACCGGCCCCTATGAAACTGAGTTTGAGGGTGAATTGCCCGCGGACTTGTTTGAGGATGATGCTGCATGAGTGTTGAAACGCTAACATTTGGCTGTCGGCTCAACACATTTGAATCTGAAGTGATGAAAGATCAGGCCAAACAAGCGGGTTTGGATGATGTTATTATTGTCAATTCATGTGCGGTGACCCAAGAAGCTGTGCGCCAAACCCGCCAAGGCATTCGCAAAGCCCGGCGTGAAAACCCGAACGCTAAAATTATCGTCACCGGTTGCGCAGCGCAAACCGATGCTGAAGGTTTTGCTGCCATGGGCGAAGTCGATCTGGTGATGGGCAATGCCGAGAAAATGAAAGCTGAGACCTATCAGGGCCTTAAGTTTGGCATTGGTGGCAATTCAAAGATCCTTGTTGACGACATTATGAGCGTTAAAGAAACCGCTGGCCATTTAATTGAAGGTATGGACGGGCGGGCGCGGGCATTTGTGCAGGTGCAAAACGGTTGTGATCATCGGTGTACCTTTTGCATCATTCCTTACGGTCGGGGCCCTTCGCGCTCGGTGCCCATGGGCGTCGTGGTGGATCAGATTAAAAAACTGGCCGATAATGGGGTTGGTGAAGTTGTGTTGACCGGGGTTGATATTACCTCCTATGGGCCTGACCTGCCGGGCAAACCCACATTGGGCAAGCTCACCCAGCAGATATTGACCCATGTGCCGCAACTAAAGCGTCTTCGCATTTCCTCAATCGATAGTATTGAAGCGGATGAGGCTTTGATGGAGGCCTTAAGGTCTGAACAGCGCTTGATGCCGCATTTGCACCTGTCGCTGCAGTCTGGCGACAATATGATTTTAAAGCGCATGAAACGCCGGCATTTGCGTGAAGATACGATCAACTTTGTGAATGAGGCGCGGGCGCTGCGTCCGGATATGGTTTTTGGCGCTGACATTATTGCCGGGTTCCCCACGGAAACAGATGAGATGTTCGCCAATTCCATGAAGATCATTGAAGAGTGTGATCTTACCTATTTGCATGTGTTTCCCTATTCGATCCGTCCGGGCACCCCGGCGGCAAAAATGCCGCAAGTGGATAAGGCCATTGCAAAGGCGCGGGCCAAGAAATTGCGGGTGGCGGGTGAAAAACAACATGAAGCGTTTTTGGCGCGTCAAATGGGAGAAACCCATTCTGTATTGATTGAGCGGGACGGCATTGGCCGGACAGAACAATTTGCGCCCATTATGATTGCAGGCACTGAGCCAGGGCAAATTTTGCAGGCAATTGTGACCGGCGTTGGCGAGCATGGACTTATCGGCGCGCCTATTGAGCAAGTGGCATAAGGCTTTGACCTAAGGGATTTTTATGAGCGAGAAAAAACCGGGCTTGTTTGGCCGCTTGTTTGGCAAAAAAGCAGTGCCTGCTGAAGAGGCGCCCACAGAAGCTGTGTCTGATGCAGTTGAGTCCTCATCTGCAGAAGAGATTACAGTCGAAAAAACTGTTGCTTTGGAGCCAGAAGCGGCGAGCATTGCACCTGAGCCTGAGGGGGCTATCGCGCCGCCAACTATTGATGCGGTTGATGACGAGCCCAAAGTCGACACAGAACCTCAGCCTGAGGAAAAAAAGGGCTGGTTCCAGCGCCTGACGTCGGGGCTAAAAAAATCATCTGATCAGCTCACCGATAATATTGCAGCCGTTTTTACCAAGAAAAAGCTTGATGACGAAACGCTAGAGCAGCTTGAAGATGTGCTGATCCAGGCGGATTTGGGCATTGAAACTGCGGTTGATATCACCGAAAAACTGGCCAAAGATCGCTTTGATAAAGAGATCTCTGTTGATGAAATTCGGCAAGTGTTGCGCGACGAAGTGGCGAACGTGCTAGCGCCCGTGGCGCTACCGTTGGTGTTTGATGGTGGCCATCGTCCGCATGTGATTTTGATGGTTGGGGTCAATGGATCGGGCAAAACCACGACCATTGGTAAATTGACCGCCAAGCTGACCAAAGAGGGCAAGAAGGTTGTTTTGGCGGCAGGCGATACGTTTCGCGCGGCCGCAGTAGAGCAACTTCAGGTTTGGGGCGAACGATCTGGGGTTGAAGTGATCACGCGACCCACCGGTGCGGATGCATCCGGGTTGGCGTTTGATGCGGTTAGTGAGGCAAAGGCGCAGGGCGCTGACGTTTTGATTATTGATACCGCAGGCCGTTTGCAAAACCGGGACGAATTGATGGCGGAGTTGGAAAAAATCATCCGCGTTATCAAGAAGATCGACGCCAGTGCACCGCACACCACTTTGCTCACGCTTGATGCGACGACGGGGCAAAACGCCCTCAACCAAGTGGAGATATTTGGCCAGCGAGCCGGTGTTACCGGTCTGGTGATGACAAAGCTAGATGGCACCGCGCGCGGTGGTATACTTGTTGCAATTGCAAAGAAATTTAAACTCCCTGTGCATTTTATTGGTGTAGGAGAATCTATAGGCGATCTTGAGCCTTTTCAGGCGCAGGATTTTGCGGAGGCAATTGCAGGGGCGAGCGACGTTACTTAGTGCATTGAGGGAGAGGCAAAATGATCGATCGGCGCAATATGGAAAAATGCGTGTATGTGCTGCCCAATTTTGCACCGCCCAATGTTGCTGAAGTGTTCAAAATATTGGCCGCAAGTGAGCATGCGTTTTTGCCTTCCGATGTTTATGGCAAAGGTGGCGCTTGTGACGAGGTTGCGATGCGCCTTCAAAAACTGTTCGATAAGCCTGCTGCGCGGTTCTGCGTTAAAGGCATGATTGGCCAAATGGCAGTTTTGCGGGCTGTCACCGAATTTGCTGGTAATAACCGCGTGGTGGTGCATCGGGCTTCCCACTTTGATTATGATGAAATGGAAGCAGTGGAAGTGCTGCATCCGATCCAGTTTTTGCGTGCTGGCAATCATCATCATCCTTTTACCGTGGATGACTTGGATAATTTGGGTGAAAAACCTGCTGTTGTGGCACTGGAGTTGCCCTTGCGGCGTGCCGGTTATCGTTTGTTGCCCTTTGCGGAATTGCAAAAGATTTCGACCTGGTGTCACGTGCATGACGTGCATTTGCATATTGATGGCGCACGCATATTTGGTGTTGCGGCCGCATATGGGAAGAAGTTTAGCGAAATTTCGATGTTGTGCGACAGCATCTATTGCTCTTTTTACAAAGAACTTAAAGGGCTGGGCGGTTGCGGAATCGCAGGGAGCAAAGCGCTGTTGGATGCGGTTGATGTTTGGATCACCCGGATGGGGGGCGATTTACCCTTCCAATTCCCCTATGCCATTTCCGCCCTGATGGGGATGGATAAGCATTTGAGCGAAATACCACATTATCTGGGGGCGGCGCGCACGATTGCGATGCTGATCAATCAAATTCCGGGCGTTTCGACCTCACCTGTGGTGCCGCACACCACAGGGTTTCAGGTGCATTTGAAGGCGGATAGAGCAAAAATTGAACAAGCGATAAAGCATATGATCGAATATGAACGTATTTGGATCACGGGAAGTGTAGCCCAAACCGCCATTGATGGGGTATATGGGTTCGATGTTGAGATAGGCGAAAGTGCAATGGCACTCGCGCCTGAACGCTGGGCGTTCAATATGGAAAAACTAATGAAGATCGCACGGGGTTAGCAAGCGAATATGAGTGAGTTAAAACAACAGCCGGAAGAAATGAACTGGGCCGAACTTAAGCCGCAGCTGATCAAGCTCGCGCTGGAGTTGGGGCCTTTGGTGCTTTTCTTTGTGCTTAATGCGCGGGCGGGCATTTTTGTCGCTACGGGCTGGTTTATGGGCGCGATGGTGGTTTCGCTATTGGCCAGCTGGTTTTTGCTCAAACGTATTGCGGTGATGCCGTTGGTCACGGGCGTTGTGGTGCTGGTTTTTGGCGGACTTACACTTTGGCTGCAAGATGATACTTTCATCAAACTCAAGCCGACCATCGTCAACACATTGTTTGGCAGTGTTTTGTTGGGTGGGTTGCTGTTTGGTCAGAGCTTACTCAAATATGTATTTGGTGATGTCTATAAGCTTAAGCCTGAAGGCTGGCGTATTCTGACATGGCGCTGGTGTATCTTTTTCTTTGTTTTGGCCGTGATCAATGAGATCGTTTGGCGTAATTTCTCGACCGATTTTTGGGTGGCCTTTAAAGTCTGGGGGCTGATGCCCTTGACCTTGGTGTTCTCGTTTGCACTCGTGGTGCCAATTTTGACCAAATATGCGCCGGACGCTGAATAGGTTTTCACATTTTTTCAGGCCGCCGTTGGTCGCGGTGCTCCCGACCCGGCAGCTCCGCTGAATGGTGCCAAGGTTTTACGAGGTTGAAAGGGTATCCAATGCTTTTTCAATGGCTGGCACGACATCTTGTTCAAAGCTTTGTGCGTTAATCGGGCCGGTATGCTTATAGACAATCATGCCGTCTTGGTTCACCAAATAGCTTTCGGGCACCCCATAAACGCCCCAGTCTAGGCTTACCCGACGGTTACGATCGGCGCCAATAGCGGCGTAAGGGTTGCCCAATTCGGCCAAAAACTGGCGCGCGTTTTCTGGTTGATCATTATAATTAATGCCATAGATTTTGACATCGCTCCGTTTAGCGAGGGCGATGAGGAATTCATGCTCGTCGCGGCAGGGTACGCACCAGCTCGCAAAAACATTCACCAATGTGATTTGGCCCATTAGGTCTTGGGTGGAAAAGCCGGATGGATTGTGCCCCTCAATCCCCGCCAATTCGAATTGGGGGGCTGGTTTGTTCAACAATGCTGAGGGCAACAGGTTTGGGTCTTTGTTGATTTGGCTGGCAAAGAGCGCAAATAGTCCACCCGTTATGATCAGGGGCAGCAGATAAATCCAAATGCGCTTCATTAGCTTTTCTCTTCAGAACGGCGACGCACGCCTTTTGCTTCTAATTCGGCCAGGCGTTTTTCTTGGGTGTGATAGTCTTGATTGACCAAAAACACCAATGCACCAACAAGGGCGCAGGTGATCAAGTAAGAGCCCGCGATATATTCAAAGTGTTGGGAAATATCGATCATGCGTGTTGTTCCCGTAAACGTTGGGCGTTGCGGCGTTCGAGCGCACGCACGCGGCGGCGCAATATTTCAGCGCGCATTGAAATGAAATGCAGCAGCAAAAACAGAAAAGAAAACCCAAAGAACATGACAAATAGCGGCAAAAGGATCGACATGGGCATAGTGGGCCCATCGGGTCTAAAGACGCTGGCGGGTTGATGCAGGGTGTTCCACCATTCAACA
>NZ_CAKZPW010000026.1:0-8921 GCF_937139385.1 uncultured Maritalea sp.
GGCATCAGCACTTCGCACCCCGCGCGCAGCAAGCGCTCGGCCACCGACAAATCTTCGGTGCAATAGGGAAACACATTAAATCCCTCGTCGCTCAAAATACGGGCCGCTTCCACCAGCGCCACAACGTCGGGGCAAAGACTGTCGTTTTGTGCGATCAGCTCAAGTTTGATCCAGTTGGTTTTAAACACCTCACGGGCCATATTTGCTGTGGTCACCGCTTCTTTGACCGTGTGACATCCCGCCGTATTGGGCAGCACTTTAACGCCCAAGCCTTTGATCAATTGCCAAAAGCTCTGCCCTGCCCCTTCAGGCCCGCCTTCACGCCGCAACGACACAGTTACAATTTGTGTTTCCGACGCTTTTACCGCATCTGCCAAAACCTGTGGCGAAGGATAAAGCGCGGTGCCCAACAACAAGCGTGAGGTAATTTCAGTGCCATAAAATGAAACCATTCGCCTCACCCCCCCTGCATGGGCGCAAGCACCTCAAGCGCATCACCTGCACTTAAAGCCGTCTTTGGCCAATCGCTTTGGGGAACAAATTCACCATTTAAAGCGGTGGCGACCCGTTGCTCGGCAAAGCCCAATTCGGTCATCGCCTGATCAAGCCTTTTTGCCTCAACCTCAAGCGGTTGCCCATTGATTATGATCTTCATCCATAAACTCCGCTGGTTGATTTGAACGACAAAGAATATCCGCCGCCATGCGCGCGCAGGCTGGGCTCAACAAGTATCCGTGTCGAAAAAGTCCGTTGATGTGCAATCGATCATTGACCCAATTCACCCGAGGCAAATTATCTGGGAACGCGGGGCGCAATTGGGCTCCAGTTTCCACAATTTCTGCCTCCCCAAAAGCGGGGTGCACCGCGTAAGCTGCATTGATCAAATCAACCATCGACTTTGCGCTCACACCGCCAGCCCGTTCGCTTTCAATCTGCGTCGCACCGATCATATAAAGGCCTTCGCCACGCGGCACGATGTAAACCGGAAACCGCGGATGAGCGAGCCGCACCGGGCGGCTTAGCTGAACATCATCGCATTTCACCACCAGCATTTCACCGCGCACGCCACGCAATTGGGGCAAGAAATCGCGTGCCGCCAATCCCCGCGCATCAATGATTTTGCCACCCGGCGTCACGTCCTCAAGCGTTGCCCCATAGTGAAATTTCACCCCTTGTTCGCAAAGATGTTGGGTCAGTGCCAACAGGGCCGCGCGCGGGTCCATATGCGCTTCATCTTTGAAAAAAAGCGCTTCGGCGAACCGCTCTCCTAGATCAGGTTCCAGCGCTGCCAATTCTTTTTGCTTCAGCCATTGGTGGCATTTGGTACGCGCACCAAACCGCTTCAATTCGTTGCGATCACGACTTGTGCTGACAACAATTGAGCCACGTTGCACAATGTCTGGCACATATTTTTGCCACCAGGCCAATGCTTCGCGCCCCAGCTCAACCACAATCGGCTCAGCCATATCAGCCTCGCATTCAGGGGCCAACATGCCCCCCGCATACCACGAGCAACTCTGTGCGCCGGGCGCTGCGCCACGCTCCACAATTTCAACATCAACCCCGCGCGCCACCAATTCGGTGGCGGCGGTGAGGCCAGCAACGCCGGCCCCCAATATGGTGACCCGCATGGCCCTAGCTCCCGCTGAGCGCTTCAAGTTCCTCAGGCGTCATATATAAATTGCCACCCGATTTATACTTTTCAGCCATGGCCGCCATGCCCTCTTCATTGGCTTCAGATCGAATGTCGTGGCTGATCTTCATCGAGCAAAACTTTGGCCCACACATGGAACAAAAATGGGCCACCTTATGGGCTTCTTTGGGCAAGGTTTGATCGTGAAAGTCCCGCGCCGTATCAGGATCAAGCGAGAGGTTAAACTGATCTTCCCAACGAAACTCAAACCGCGCCCGACTTAACGCATCGTCGCGTATTTGGGCGGCGGGGTGCCCCTTGGCCAAATCCGCCGCATGGGCTGCAATTTTGTAGGTGATTACCCCAACCTTTACATCGTCACGATCCGGCAATCCCAAATGTTCCTTCGGGGTGACATAACAAAGCATGGCGGTTCCAAACCAGCCGATCATTGCCGCACCAATTCCCGAAGTAATATGGTCATATCCCGGCGCAATATCAGTGGTCAGCGGCCCAAGCGTATAAAACGGGGCTTCGCCACAGACCTTAAGCTGCTTGTCCATATTCTCTTTGATCTTGTGCATAGGCACATGACCCGGACCTTCAATCATCACCTGACAGTCTTTGGCCCATGCCACTTGGGTCAATTCGCCAAGGGTTTCCAATTCAGCAAATTGCGCCGCATCATTGGCATCGGCAATCGAGCCCGGACGCAGCCCATCACCCAACGAAAACGACACATCATACTTGCGGCAAATATCGCAAATCTCTTCAAAATGCTCATAAAGAAAACTCTCCTTATGGTGATGCAAGCACCACTTCGCCATGATTGAGCCGCCGCGCGACACAATGCCCGTCACGCGTTCCGCCGTTAAGGGCACATAGTGCAAACGCACCCCAGCGTGAATGGTGAAATAATCCACCCCTTGCTCAGCCTGTTCAATCAAGGTGTCCCGATAAACCTCCCACGTCAGGTCTTCAGCAATGCCATTGACCTTTTCGAGCGCCTGATAAATCGGCACGGTGCCAATGGGTACTGGTGAATTGCGGATAATCCACTCGCGGATATTGTGAATATTGCGGCCGGTGGACAAATCCATCACGGTGTCCCCACCCCAACGGATCGCCCAAACCATTTTGTCCACCTCTTCTTCCATGGAAGAAGTGACCGCCGAATTGCCAATATTGGCGTTGATCTTCACTAGGAAATTGCGCCCAATAATCATCGGCTCCACCTCGGGGTGGTTGATGTTCGCCGGGATCACTGCTCGACCCGCCGCAACTTCATCGCGCACAAATTCAGGCGTCACATAATCAGGGATAGATGCGCCCCAATCTTCGCCGTCACGCTTAAGTTTTTCTTTGAGTTCCGCCCGCCCCAAATTCTCACGAATGGCAATAAATTCCATTTCTGGTGTAATCACACCAGCGCGTGCATAAGCCAACTGGGTGACCGCTTTGCCATCCTTAGCGCGCTTAGGTTGATGCAGGTTCGGAAACTGTGGGGTCAGTTTTGCATCTGACACAAACCCATTATCCGCCGCGGTGATCTCGCGCCCCTGATAGGTCTGCACATCACCGCGTGCCTCAATCCAACTTTCACGCAATCGGGGCACACCCTGTTCAATCGTGTTGGAAAATCCATCTGCTGTATATGGGCCCGAACTATCGTAAACCACAACTGGAGGCTCATTGGCGCTTGGGTTCAATGCGATTTCACGCATGGGCACCAGAATGTCCGGGTGAATTTTGCCAGGTTTGTAAATTTTGCGCGAGGCCGGCAATGGCCCGGTGGTGATTTGAGGAGTAATAGCGTTCATTAAGGTCGCCCCTTTTTTTAAAAGTGGGACCCAATTCAACGGCTTAGGCTTCAAGAAAGTGCAGTTGCGGCTTAGATTTCACCCATTTTGGGCGACAGGAAAACGCAAGATGACCGTCCCTACGCCAGCGTTAACTGGATCAGGTTCAAAGGGTCGTCGCGCTGAATGGAAACCCATTCCAGCGACCTCTCAGCTCCTTGTCAGAGCCCCCCTGGTTACGCGCACAAACTGATATCGATTTGAAAACTTGTCAAGCGCCTTATCACAACCCCCCTTAGACTTTGCGCTAAGATCAGGCAGAAGAAATCACGCCGAGAAACCAATAACCGGTATAAGTATCAACGAGATAAGGAACCTTTCAAGTCAATCCATTTTAGTGTTTTAAGGCCGTAGCCAGACGGCTTTTCGGCTCTGCAACCACTAAGAGATGAATTGATCAAATCCCCCAAGCATAACCGGGCAATCGACCCAAGTTGTACGTCACATTTTCTATTCCAGCGATGTTTTCCACGGCAACTTTGACCGCTTTTTCTTCAGCTTGCGACGACGCAACACCCCAAACATCAACTTGGTTACCTTCAACAATGACGTTGAGGTGGTTGATGTTCAAATCTGGCACTTCGGACAAGGCCTCAAGGATAATCGAGCGCTTCTCAAGGTCGGTAGCATCTCTTTTGATTTCTCTTTTTGGCGTTGCCGCCAAGGCATGCATCAAATTTGCGCGACTTACGATACCAAGCAATTTGCCATCTTTGACAACAGGCACGCGTTTTATGTGCTTTTCAGCCAACAGGCGTGCCACTTCACCCACTTGCATATCAGGTTCAACCGAAATGACCTTTTTCGTCATGACGTCTTCAACGTGTCGCCCGCGCAGCGCAACAAAATCTTGGGCAGTATCCTCTCGGCTTGAAACCATACGCAACCACCAAGATTTTGGTCGATCATTTGCGCCTTCCACTCGCCGCATTAAATCGCCTTCAGAAACGATGCCTTGAACGACCCCCGCTTCGTCCACCACGGGCAGAGCGCTAATATGGTGTTTGATCATTAGCTGAGTTACCTGCTCCACGGTGGAAGATGTTGCAACAGAAATAACCTTGGCTGTCATAATGTCTTGAGCTTGCATGGCTTGGTTTCCTTTCGTTTCTTAGGAACCGCGCAGCAAGTATTTCGAGCCAACTCGCGCGCTACAGTCCCCAACAATCCACCCATAGCTGAAAGGATGGTTGCGCGCCTTGACGTGCGTCAACCACCCCAATCCCAATCAATTGGTTTCATCAGTTTCTCGAAATGCTGATATGGGCTGAGATCAGTCCACTACGCGTGCACGACAACCTTTGTATAAAGATGCCATGTGGCATGCCCCAACACAGGCAACACCACCAAAAGCCCCATAAAAGCGGGCAACATGGCAACAAGGGTGAGGCCACCAACAACCAGCGCAAACCCGAGCATGGGCAAAAAGTTGATCCGTACGGCGTTGAAACTTACAATAATCGCAGAAACAAAATCGATATCCCTCGCCATCAACAAAGGCATGGCCACAACAGTTGCGGCGAATAGCGAAAATGAAATCAACGCCCCGATTATCGTGCCCACGGCCAGAAAGCCTAGCCCTTCAGGCGTTGTGGTGACGATGCTCAAAAACTCGCCAAGTGACGAATATGTTTTGAACCCCAAGAACAAGGCCATCACCAACCGAATTTGATAGACCCAAATCCAAAAGATGAACAGCACGACAAAAGCCATCCAACCCAGCTGCCGCTCCCTTTGTCCGAGAATCAAAAAGAATATCTGACGCCAAACCAAAGGCTCACCGGCGAGCAGCCTGCGGCTCACTTCATAAGTACCAACCGCCACAAATGGCCCAACCAGGGGAAAGCCGATGGCCAACGGAATAATCATCCAAGGCATGTTGTAAACCATCAAACCGGCCCAAATCGCCAGTCCGCCAACGGCATAAAACCCGCCAAAAAACAGCCCCAATAGGGGCGCTTTTTTAAAGTCTTGCCAACCAGCAAGCAATGCGGCGCGCACATCTGAAAAATGAATGGTTCTTACGCTTGGCAGTTTTGGTGGCTGATAGGCCTCTAGTCCCTGATCGCTCATAAATTCCCCCCTCAAGGTAGTTTGAGAATAGCAAAATTTGAGGGAGGAGCAATGGATTAAACTACTCAGCCGCGATTTGAGTTTCGGGGCCAAAACGCAATATTGCGCAGGCCGCAACATCACCCGTTGCGCGTTTGAGCACTGGATATATCCGCCCACAAGCCGCGGCAAAGCTGGCGGCCACTGCCGCTTCTTCGCCATACCGCCGGACAATTTCAGCCCGCAACTCAGCCGTATTCGCCCCACCAGCAATTGCACTTTGCGCAAATAAATAACCCAAACCGCAATCGCTTGGTGTTTCGGCATGGCCTTTTGCACATTGTTCAAGCTCCTTGGGAGCCACCCCAATTTCAATCGCTTGATCCACAATCAATTGCGCACAAGACCCACAATCAGCATCAAGTGTTGACGCCAGCGCCGCGCCTGCCCACACGTCTTTTGCGGCCTTTGGGCCCCTATAAAGACTTAAGATCGGCAACAAGCCTAAACGCCACCCACCGCCTTTAGATTTGTCGATGATTTGATGCATATAGCTCGCGTCATAATCATATTGCTTTTCAAAGCTGGCGGTACTTTTGTGCAAAACTGTTTTAAGCATGGCGATAGCTCCTTTTAGGGGACTGACAGGCAAGCAACAACGCGCCCCAAGCGGGCAACTGAATGCCAAAAAGATTACTGACGGCAATAAAATCAAGCGGAATGCCGCGTTGAAACCAAATGAAAATATGAAATGCGGCGTGTAAAGCCGGCCACAAAGCACCGCACACTAGGGCGGTTTGATCATGCCGCACCAATCCATATGCCATGGCCAAGCCACTCATTAAAAACACCAAGCCAATATCCATAATGAAATGCATATTAAACGGTCCGGTTTGCACCACACCAGGCGTTGTTTGATACCAAACCATGGGGGTAAAAAACATAAAACCCGCCAGCAAAAGGAACCAGCCAACAAAAATCCATTGCACTGCTCGTGCCATCTTTTTCTCCTTCGTTTAAAGTCTAGACGCAGCAGCCCGTAGATTTGTGACCGGCATGGTCACATTTTTATGGCCCAATCGTCTTATTGCTAGTGAAGGAGGGCGTAATGTCAGATTTGGACCAAGACGAGATGTTCGAAAATGAACGCAAACGGCTTTTTGGCCTTGCCTACCGCATGCTCGGCTCAGTGGCAGATGCGGAAGATATGGTGCAAGATACTTGGGTGCGCTGGAGCAAGGTGGACGGCACTGCTGTCGATAATCCGCAAGCTTTCCTCACCACCATTATTACCCGTTTATCGCTGGATCAGCTTAGATCCGCTAAGCATAAGCGGGAAACCTATGTGGGCGCATGGCTGCCCGAACCATTGGTCGCAGATCAATCCACTGGCCCCGATGAGATGATACAAAAGGCAGACGATATTTCCTTTGCGTTGATGTTGACCTTGGAAAAATTATCCGCTCCCGAACGCGCTGCCTTTTTATTACATGATGTGTTTGATCTTGGGTTTGACGAAATCGCTAAAACACTGGATCGCACTGAGGCCTCTTGCCGCAAACTCGCCTCCCGCGCCCGTCAAAAAGTGCGCAGCGAAGGGGATGCAGCTTTGCCCATGTCAACGAATGAGCCATTGGTGACGTCATTTTTGGCCGCCCTTAAAACAGGCGAGTTGAGTGAATTTGTGGACTTTATCGCTGAAGATGCAGTGTTGGTCACCGATGGCGGTGGCGTCAAATCCGCCACGCTTTTGCCTATTTATGGCCGGGAGAAAATCATGCGTTTCTTTTTCGGCCTTGGTGAAAAATTTGGTCGTCCCAATCCTAGTGATATTAAATTGATCACCATTAACGGCACCCCTGGAATATTGATCCGCGAAGATAAAAACGACGTACAAGCTTGGTCGATAGCCTGGACGACAGACGGCCAAATCAAACAGCTCTACATTATCCGCAATCCAGAAAAACTAGGTCATGTGGTGTTTGACTAGGCCTGCACCTCTTGCATTTGCTTTTCTTGCACCAAAGCTTTGTACAACTCTGACAAAAGACCAACCGTAAAGAACATCAAGAGATAACTGAGTAACGTGGACAATATGGCACCCAAGGCCGTTTTAAGGTCCGTGATTAAACTTGCTCCAAAAATTACGGCCTGTAGTGAATTAATCAAAGTCAGGATGAAGGAAAACGCGAGAGCTAGGATGAGTATTTGGACAAAATGCTGACGTGTATAATGGAAGCTGTCTCTGAATTTGAAAGATGACAATGGCTTATGGTGCGTCGGTTTTTCAAGCGCGATAGCTGGGAGCTTGAGCCCCCAAAATAGAAACACGAGATAAATGACAAAATTACCCGCAAAGGTTGGCCAAAAGACGTCAAATCCAGTTTGCGGTTGTGTTGGTATTGCTCCATTTTCAGCACTGCTAACGACGGCCCATGTTGATACAAGTATAGCCAAAATCATAGGGACGATGAAGAGGACCACACCCGTCCAAAAATAGCGCTGCACGGGCCATCCTTCTGGCCAAACGATAACCTTTTTAGGCACTTCCCCGAGTACCAAGAACCGATGCCATGCTATCGCAACAATTGCTGCCCCAACAATTGTGACAAAAATCATCAGCGCACCAAGTGGCAACCAAATCGGCCAACTTTGGCTCATGATCCACGGCATGGCCGCGCCCGTGTAAACATCGTTTGTCGATCCAGCTGTGATCAAAGGTAGGCCTGCGATGACCATCAGCGGCACCCAAAAAGCCGATATTTTGTAAATGGTGTCGAAATTGTTGATCGTGGCAAAAAAGCTGCGCTTGATGATCTCTATGCTCAGCATAAAAACTCCAAAAATATGACTTAAAATCGAGTGCAATTTGTCGTTTCGGGCTTGTAGCGTCAAGAAAGGAATTACGTATAAGAGCGCGCGTCTAACCTTTCACCCAAATGCAACGCGCTGTTACATCCATTTGTTCACATTCAAATTGACAACTAGAACAAAACATGAACATTTAGGGAGTCTGGAATTTATAGAGTCGGAACAAGGACATGGAGCATTACCAGCAAAAATGAATGCCGGTTTTGCAGTTCGAAAATCCGACAATAAGACCAAACCACCCTTTTAAGGCCAGACGGTTATGCACAAGGACAAACACAAGGAGCTAATCAATTTACGCCAGCATTTGCAGCGGATCGAGAAATCTGGCGTGCAAAAACACGGCGTCAAGTCTACGCAACCCACGCAGTCGCCAAAACTCTTAACCCCGGCCAATGACGACAAGCCACCAAAGCCGCTCCAACTGCCCCCCTTGCTCGCAAGGGCGCAGGGCTTGGTGGCCGCTCAATTACCCCAATTGGTGCCCCCCCTCACCTCTGATATTTTGG
>NZ_CAKZPW010000027.1:0-8921 GCF_937139385.1 uncultured Maritalea sp.
GTTGATGCCTATATGCGCCCAGTTGCGTTTCGTGGTTCTGCCGAACTGGGACTTGGCGCGCACAATAATCCGGTGCATGTGGCCATCGCAGCATGGGAATGGCCCAGCCTATTTTCCCATGAAGACAAGTTGAAAGGCACACGCCTTGCCTTGTCTGACTGGCGTCGCCCAGCACCAACCTCAGCACCGTTCGCTTCAAAAGCTGCCGGTCTTTATATGATTTGCACCTTGTCCAAACATGCGGCCGAAGCGCGTGGTTTTGCAGATGCGATGATGCTTGATTATCGGGGTCAAATTGCTGAAGCCACTGGCGCAAATGTGTTCTTTGTTAAAGACGGTGAAATCCACACGCCAATTCCTGATTGCTTCTTGGACGGCATTACCCGTCGTACCGTAATTGGCTTGGCACGTGAAGCTGGGATCAAAGTCACCGAGCGGGTGATTATGCCTGAAGAACTCGGCAATTTTGACGAATGCTTCCTGACAGGCTCAGCTGCAGAAGTTGTGCCGGTTGCTGAAATCGAAGGGAATATCTTCCCTGAGCGCGAGATTTGTAGCGCGATGATGAAGGCCTATTCGGCTGAAGTTCAGCCAAAGAAAGCTGCTGCTGAATAAGCATTTAGCTAATAGAAATTGAAACGCCGCCTAAACTGATTTGGGCGGCGTTTCTGTATTCCACTTGTTCTTGGCGTCATCATCGGCTTTTCGGTGTTCAACCCATTTCGCGCCATCTGAAGTGACTTCTTGCTTCCAAAATGGGGCGTCTGTCTTTAGCCAATCCATGACGTAGTTTGCCCCATCAAATGCCGCTTGGCGGTGGGGAGATGCGGCCATGACTTGCACGATGACTTCACCGACTTTCATGTCGCCGAAGCGATGAATGACGGCGATGTCGACGAGTTCAAATTTTTCCATGGCCTCTGTCGCAAATCGTTCGATCTGCTTTTTTGCCATAGTCGGGTGATGCTCAAGTATAAGTGCATCAATAGGCTTGTCAGGCGTTGAGCGCACCAGGCCGGTGAAAGTTACCGTTGCACCGGCGGCGCCATCAGTGGCAAAAAATGCGTTGCTTTCAGCACCGGGGTCGAACGGCTCTCGTTGAATGCGCACCCACATATTAGCCGCCTGTCATGGGCGGGAAAAATGCAATTTCGCGCGCGTTGGCGATTGGGGCATCATGGTCAACCAGCTCGTCGTCGATCGATGCGCGGATGATGGCACGGTCTTCGAAGGCTAGGGCGAACCCTTCGTCATTGGCTGATTTCCAATCGATCAACTGATCAATTGTGGTCACTGCTTCGGGCGGTGCAACTTCTTCTTGGCCTTTGTTCATGCGCTCGCGCAACCACGCGAAATAGAGAATCTTCATTGTTCTTCTTTGGTTAGATGGGGCCATGCACCCGCAAAATACTCATAGCCTGTGTAAAGGGTCAAACCAGTGGCGAGCCACATGAAGGCACTTGCTGCCAAGTTGAGGCCCGGTACAATGGGCAATGCCATTACTAACCCGAGGGCCACAAGTTGAGAAGTGGTTTTGTATTTTGCGATGCCTGAAACGGGGATGATGATTTGTTGTGGCCCCAAAAACTCGCGCAATCCAGAAACTGCGATTTCACGCATGAGGATGAAAACTGCTGCAAATGTGAGGGACGCTGAGAAGCTGCCCTCATAGGCAAATGTGATGAGTAAGGCACCGACAATCAGTTTGTCAGCGATAGGGTCCAACATGCGGCCAAGGGAAGATACGACGTTGAGTTTGCGCGCCAGATAACCGTCCAAAAAATCGGTCAAGGCGGCAATCACATAAAGCGTGAAGGCTATCCATTGAGCGGTGAGGTTGTTCATCATGACCAGGGTCACGATGAGCGGAATAACCGCGATGCGCGACATGGTAAGAATATTTGGTATGTTCACTTAATTGGTCCCCTTTGCCTTGTCCCCAAGCAAGCTGAGTTGTGTGGATAGGTCAAGAGCGATTGAAATGATCGTAGATGTTTTGCGCCATTTGTTTGGAAATACCGGATATGGATTGCAAATCTTTCAACGTCGCACCACTCACCGCTTTGGCCGAACCAAAATGGGTAAGCAGCGCTTTCTTGCGCGTCGGGCCAATACCTTCGATTTCATCAAGCGGGTTCTTCACAATCTGTTTTGATCGTTTGGCTCGGTGCGTGCCGATCGCAAATCGGTGCGATTCATCGCGCAAACGTTGCAAATAGTAGAGCACTGGGTCGCGCGCTGTCAGCATAAAGGGTTCTCGACCTTCAAGGATAAAAGTCTCGCGGCCCGCGTTGCGTTCCTCGCCTTTAGCGATACCGATAAGGGTCACCTTTTGGGGTAAGTTGAACTCTTTGAGCGTTTCGCGCACGGCGGTCATTTGGCCCTTGCCACCATCGATCAGCAACACGTCGGGCCAATCGGGCATGGCGTCTTTATCTGCATCAGCGCTGTCATCTGCGGGTTCATATTCATTGACCAGCCGCGTAAACCGGCGGGTGAGCACCTCGCGCATCATGCCAAAATCATCGCCAGGCGTGATGTCTGTCGATTTAATATTGAAGGTGCGGTAGTGCTTTTTGGATAGGCCCTCGCGCCCCGCAACCACCATTGCACCAACAGCGTTGGTGCCTTGAATGTGGGAGTTGTCGTAAACCTCTATGCGGCGCGGTGGCGCGTCTAATCCGAACGTTTTGGCCACACCCTCCAACAATTGAATTTGCGATGCACTTTCGGACAATTGGCGGCCCAATGCCTGGCGGGCGTTGTTGAGCGCATGTTCCACCAGCGAGCGTTTTTCGCCGCGCTGTGGCGCTAGAACCTCGACTTTTCGGTCCGCTCGAATGGCCAAGGCTTCGGCCAACAATTTAGGTTCTTCGACCGGATGTGACACGAGTACCAATTTTGGAGGGGTGCGTGCTTCGTAGAACTGCGCGATGAAGGCGGTGAGCACTTCTTTCTCGTCATAGCTCTTATCTGCGCGTGGATAGTAAGCGTGATTGCCCCAGTTTTGGTGCGCGCGGAAAAAGAACACTTGAATGCAGAACTTCCCTGCTTCTTGGTGTATGGCAAAGATGTCCGCGTCCGACACGGACTGCGCACTCATATCGCCCTGACCTTGGATCAGCGAAAGCGCGGCGATGCGATCGCGCAACATGGCGGCGCGCTCAAAATTCATTTCTTCAGATGCCTTTTGCATTTCCAAAGAAAGATCGGCCTGCACGGTCCGCGACTTGCCGGATAGAAATTTGACCGCATCATCGACAAGTTGTTGATAGTCTTCAATCGAGATTTCGCCGGTGCAAGGCGCCGCGCAACGTTTGATTTGATGTTGCAAACACGGTCGGGTGCGCCCCTCATAATAGCTATCTGAGCAATTGCGCAGCAAAAATGCTTTTTGCAGTGCGGCAATGGTGCGGTTGACGGCTGTAACCGATGCGAAGGGGCCGAAATAGTGCCCGTTTTTTCGGCGCACGCCCCGATGTTTGGTGAGTTCGGCAGCCTTGTGCTCGGTCGCCATCAGAATATAGGGAAAGCTTTTGTCGTCGCGCAACAAAACATTGTATCGCGGCTTGAGCCGCTTGATCATGTTGGCTTCTAAAAGCAGCGCCTCGCTCTCAGTGTTTGTGGTGACAAACTCCATTGAACGCGTGGCCGAAATCATGCGGCCAATGCGAACCGAATTGCCATCGTAGCGGGTATAATTGGTGACGCGCGCTTTAAGGTTACGCGCCTTACCCACATAGATCACCGTACCCGCTTCATCAAACATGCGATAAACCCCCGGGCCTGAAGGCAGGGTTTTGACAAATGATTTGATGATTTCAGGGCCGGGTAGTTGGGGTGCGTCGCTCATTATTGCGCGATGTTTTCACCTTTATGCGTCCACTTCAAGTGCTCTCCACCATCTAGTGCAAGCATTTGCCCGGTCATTGAAGGGGCAGAAAGAATGAACCGTACTGCGTTGCATATTTCGTTGAGCTGCGGCCCAACCTTGAGGGGCAATGCTGCGATCTCTTGTTCAAAATCTGATTGGTTTTGATGAATGTTCTTGATGGTTGGTCCTGGCCCAATGGCATTGACTCGCACTTGTGGTGCCAAGGACTGGGCCATGGTTTGGGTTGCGGTCCATAGGGCGGATTTGGACAAGGTGTATGAAAAGAAGGTTGGCTTGAGCGCCCAAACACGCTGATCAATCATGTTGATGATGTTGCCGTGCTGATCTTTGCTTAGTTGTTTTGCAAATGCACTCGCTAAGAAGACGGGTGTTTCCGCATGGATTGAGAAGTGCTTTTGCCAAAGGTCAGCGGATAAGTCTGCAATGCTGTCGGGTTGAAAAATGGACGCATTGTTTATTAAGATGTCGATCGGGCCGAACAGTTCGCTCGCCCTTTCAATTAGGCTGTCTCTTTCATCCCTGTCCAACAGGTCGGCGCCGATGGTCGCTGCAGTGCCGCCTGAGGCGATGATATGCGCGGCCAAAGCATCGGCTTTCGCGCCGGAACTATTGTAGTGAATAATCGTGTGCTAGCCATCGCTCGCCAAGGCTGTTGCAATGGCTGCGCCGATACGGTCTGCGGCTCCGGTTATCAGTGCAACACCTTTTGACATTGCTGGCTAAATGCTCCCCTCAATAACACTGTGGCCAACTTGAAACACGAAGTACATATATACGATGTAAAGACCGGCCATGATTAGCCCTTCGAATCTTCCAATACTGCGATGCATAAAGACAATGGGCAAGAGTGCTGCGGAGACAAGCAACATCACCCAATAATCAAAGGTGAGGAAATTGATATCCACATGGAGTGGAATGATCATGGAAGTGACCCCAATGATCGACAAAATATTGAAAATGTTAGAGCCAACCGCGTTGCCAATGGCAACGGCCGATTGTTTCCTTAGTGCAGCTGCCATGCCGGCAGCAAATTCTGGTAGTGACGTGCCAAGGGCAACGATGGTCAGACCCACGGTGCTTTCAGCAACGCCCATTACAGCGGCGATGGCCAATGCACTGTCTGTGGTCAGTTTTCCGCCCAATGGCAAACCGATGATGCCAATAAGCAGGTAAATGGCGATCTTGCGAGTATCATCGGGTGCATCGTCAATTTCTTCGACGATTTCCTCAATCGCTTGACCCTTTTTGCGCATGCGGTTCGCTTCGACGCCGTTATAAACCAAGTAGGCGGCGAGTAAGGCCATCAGAATGAGGCCGTCGGCAAAGCTAATCGTTTGATCCAAGCTGAGGAAGATCAGCAGCACGCTCACAAAAACCATAAAAGCAGTTGAGCGGCGCAATCCGGTTTGCTTGCAATCGATGGAGAAGAATAGTGCGGGTACACCCAACACAAATAGGATGTTGGTGATGTTGGAGCCAACCACGTTGCCGATTGAAAGGCCCGGTGCGCCTTCTGCCGCTGCCGACAAAGATACGACCAATTCGGGTGCGGAAGTCCCAAAAGCAACGACCGTAAGACCGATCACCAAAGGAGGGATTCCCATGCGATTGGATAGACCAACAGCACCACGAACCAATAAATCACCCGTTACAACTAACGTGGCTAGGCCCAGTACGAGCAGCAAATAGTGCATTTGAACCTTTTTCTTTAAAACGCGTGCGCTTGGTAGTGGCAAAGATCGACGTAAAACACAAGAGTGTCACATATGGTGATCAGGAAATATATGTAAAGACATCACAACTGAGTTGATGCGCTGGCCACACAATTATTTTCCACATACTGTTTTAACAGTAGGGGAACACGATGCTGACCAACACACATATTCTGATCGCTGCGGCCGCTTTGACGCGGCCCAGGTTTTCTAAAAGTCAAAACCTGATTGTGATTTTCGGTGGATTGTTCCCCGATCTCTCGGTGTTTATTATGGCATTGGTGGGGCGGTTGCCCGGATCGGAAGTTGCCAATCTTTGGCGAAAGCCTGATGGGATGTATTGGCAGGAGCCTTGGCAGTTTTTGTCGGCGCTTTCCAATTCGATTCCTCTTTATATTGTTGCGTTGCTTGTTTTTATGTTTCTGGTGCGGCGGCAGCGAGGTTTTCGGGGCCTGTGGCTTGCGTTTGCGCTGTTTTCTGCCGCATGCCTGATGCATGTATTGTTTGATCTGCCCGTGCATGCGGACGACGCGCATGTGCATTTTTGGCCGTTGACCGGAGAGCGGTTTCACTCGCCAATTTCCTATTGGCAGTCCCAATTTCATGGCAATTGGGTCAGCGCTTTCGAGGTCGTATTGGGTCTTTTATGTGCGACCGTAATTTGGCGACGGTTTGGTTCTTTGTTGCCGCGGTTGGGCCTGTTTGTTTTGGCGTTGCCCTATGTGTTGGCCATTGGGTTTTTACTGCGAAGAATTGTCATCTAGCTCTGTTTTTTGAACATGGTTGCGAGTGCGACGCCGAGCAATATTAATGTGCTGGCGATGATAAATCGAACGCTGAGTTCTTCACCAAGGAACAAAATGCCACCAGCTGCAGCAATAGCAGGCACCGTAAGCTGCACAACGCCCGCGCTGGTGCGTGCAAGCTGTGGCAATATTAAATACCAAATCGCATAGCCAACACCTGAAGCCAATGCCCCCGAAAGCGCGGCAAACAATATGCCTTTGGGATCTGTGGGCCACATGTTGGAGACAAATGCTAAACCAAGTGTGACACCAAGAATTAAAGGCAAAGTTCGCACGAAATTTCCCATTGTGTCCTCTAGCGGGTTTTTTGACCCGCGCCCGAGCAGTGAGTAAACGCCCCAGCTGATTCCAGATGCGACCATCAAGCCCGTGCCAATGGGATCTGGGGCCACAAGCCCAGGGGAAACCAGATACACAAAAGCGCCAAATGCCAAAAGGATGCCGACAATTTCAATTGGGCTGGGGCGTTCGCCTTTTACAATTGCCCATATGATCATGGTGATTTGTACAGATGCAAACAACACCAGAGCACCAAGCCCGGCGCCCAGTGACAGATAGGCGAAGGTGAAAAAAATCGCATAGAAAAAAAGAGCGAATGAACCGTTTGTGCTGCCGCTGCCTTTTGGATAAGTCCACGAACGTTTGTGGATGGCGACGATTAGTAGCAACATGAGTGCGCCGGTTGTCAGCCGAATGGCTGTGAACATGATGGGCCCAATTTCAGTTTCCACTAGGGCAATACGTGTGAAGACGGAATTTGCTGCAAAAGCGACCATCGCCAAAGTTGTTAGCGCAATGAGTTTTAGCATGTTGGCTCAGATTCGGTTTTTACGGAAAAATTTGTGGAAATGACATGTCGGCATCGTCAGCATAGCCGTCACATTCAGATTTGGCGAAGAATTTGAGCATCTTAAAACCATATTCTTGCCATTGCCATTCTCCTGCTGTGCCACAGTCCCCCAGTCCGCGTCCTTTGTAGTAGCTCGTTAGAATGCGCGTTTGTGGGTCAAAACCGGCGTTGAAAAGCACGTCTGTTCCGGTCCATCCCAGACTGTCCCAATAGTCGACAAAGAGAAGCTTGGAAATATCGCCGTTGTCGACTGATTGCCTATAAAATGCGTAGGAGAAATTGTAAGCTCCGGCGCTGCAGGGCACCATGTAGAGCAAAGTGGAATTGTTGACTTGGTGGACTTGCCAATCCTCACCGTGCACCAATTCTGTTAGCGGATCGCAATTTTCATTTTTGGCGTGCTTGGCGATGATCTCATTTGGCAATGCTTCAGGCAGCGGCAGTTTTGGTTCCGCAAGTTCTAGACCTTTCGGGATATCACCTGCGACGCGTGCATCGCCAACCCGTCCTTGTTGCTCGTCGATCCATAATAATGCAGCCGTTAATCCAGAAAGTGAAAATTCAATATCAACACGTCGGCCCTGTTGATCATCAAAACTGGCCTTCAACCGGTTGCCCGCCAACATGGCCGACAGTAATTTTGTCGCATCATTATTGAGCAGGAAGATGTCATTTATCGCACCATAGGCAAGGGCACTGTCCCCTTTGGTGAACCAGAAGCTTTCCTCACCCACCCAAAAATAGAAAGTTGTGGTGTTCGATGGCATTGTGAGAATTGGGGTTATCGATATTTCCCACTTGTCGTTGCTCTTGTTCCGACCAACGCGCAACCAGTGGTCCGCCACAGCGCCATTACCTGGATTTGGGTTAATATACGATATTGCAGAGCAATACCCAGTATCGGTCTTGCATGCTGCTAGCCAGTCTTTGAAGTAGGCGCGTTTTTCGCCAGGCGTTTGGGCTTGGGCGGGCAGAACGCAAAATAACACCAATGTGAGCAATGTGATTAACCGCATCGAAAATCTCTCCTCATTCTCTTCTAGCATATCAATAATCGCTGTAATTGGAAGGAATACAACATTCCAGATGCGGAATATGATTTCTTTCTCAATGCTCCTAATCTTTGTAAACTATCACTCAGGGATATTTGATTTTTGGGGGAGAGGATAGATGGAAACGGCATTTTCAATGCTCGTGCAACTTGTTGCCGGCGGATTTGGCGCCGTTCTGATCGCTTGTATAAAGCGCGAAAAACATTTCAACACAGCTGAAATCACCATTGTCGGTGCCCTTAGTGGCTTGGTCGGTTATGCGTTGATAAGTGCTATTCCCGCATTCGGCTCGTACTTCAGCATTGCATTTATGGGCGAAGCAGTTGTGGGACTGGGGGCTGGCATGTTGTTTGGGTTGGCGGTTTTCATCGTCAAAGACGCAATTGAAAACGCAACCCGCGAAAGTTGATGCTGCACCAATTGTGCGCCCCCTTAAATGTACATTTCTGCCCGCAACCATTGTTGTTTGCCGTTGGCCCTAAAGCGTACGCTTTACATAGGTTTCGCGCACAATTTCTTTGATATCTACCGAAATGCTACCCACATCAGTTAAGCGCTGAGATGCTGCCTGCAATATCGAGGATGTCACTTCTTGCTTTTGCGCAA
>NZ_CAKZPW010000028.1:0-9294 GCF_937139385.1 uncultured Maritalea sp.
TCCGTCTGCCGCGCAGGTGATCGACAGTCTTGCACAACGTTTTGCGCAATCGCCGGGGCGCGCCCTCTTTATTGATTACGGACCTGATGAAACAGAATTCGGCGACACCTTGCAGGCGCTCAAACGCCACGAAAAAGTCGGCGTGTTTTCTGACCACGGAAATACCGACCTCACGGCTCGTGTGGACTTCGCCGCGATTGGCACGCTTGCGAAAACCGCGGGGTTAGACGCCAGCGCCGCTGTGCCGCAACGTGAGTTCCTCTCCAAATTGGGATTGGAAATGCGCGCCGTTGCCCTCATCCGTTCAAAGCCTGACGCAAAATCCGTTATTGCACGGCAACTGCATCGCCTGACGGATGACGCGGAAATGGGCGAGTTGTTCAAAGCTTGGTGCCTTTATAATCTGCCAACGCCCCCCTATCCGTTTGAGGCGAATTAATGCTGAACCCAACAACAAATGAATTGCTCGACATAGATGGGATTGGCCACGGTTTTTTTGGTCGCGAGGGCGGGCAGTCCGCTGCCCCATTTGAAAGCCTCAACATCTCTTTTGCCGTGGGTGATGCCCCTCAAGCGGTGAATGCCAACCTTGATGAAATCGCCAAACATAATGGTGTTGCGCCGCAAAACCTATGTTTGGTCAAACAAACCCACTCAACCGATGTGGTCAGCGTCACCGCTGCATCTGACAGACAAAATCGGATGGAAGCAGATGGCATGGTCACGGCCACAAAGGGCTTGGCGCTAGGCATTCAAACAGCCGATTGCGGCCCTGTGCTCTTCGCGGACAAAAAGAACCACATCATCGGCGCCTGCCACGCGGGATGGAAAGGCGCGGTGGGCGGCATTGTTGGCAATACCATTGAAGCGATGGAAAAACTTGGGGCTGAGCGCCAGCATATCGTCGCGGTTCTTGGCCCATCCATTCGCGTTGAAAACTATGAAGTGGGCGACCAGTTTAAAGCGGATGTCCTGAAACAGTTTGCGCACACAGCGCCATACTTTAAATTTCCCGAAGGCGCGATGGCACCCCATTTTGACCTTCCCCATTGTATTATGGATCAACTCGAATCGGCCAACATTGCTGACATAAGTGATCTCAAGATTTGCACTTACCAAAATAGCGCGACCTTCTTTTCACACCGCAAAGCCACACACCTGAACGAAAAAACGGGTCGTCAATTGTCGGTGATTGCACTTTTTTGAAAGAATCTTTGCAGATTCTTCACATTCAACTTTTGAATCGGTTGAACCAGCTGCCAGCCCAGTATAACAAGCAAATGACAGATGGGACTATTCGCTTGACTACCCACATTTTTCTGCTTTCAAAGGGCGCGCTTCAACATGAAACTGGTGACTGGTAATTCCAACCCTGCGTTGGCCAAGGCTGTATCCAAATATCTCAACGTTCCACTCACCGACAGTGTGGTGCAAAAATTCGCCGACAAGGAAATTTTTGTCGAGATTAAAGAAAATGTTCGCGGCGAAGACGTATTTGTCTTGCAGTCAACATCATACCCCGCCAACGACAATCTAATGGAATTGCTGATCATTATTGATGCGCTACGACGCGCGTCGGCGCGCCGCATCACCGCTGTAATCCCCTATTTCGGGTACGCACGGCAGGACAGAAAATCAGCGTCACGTTCACCCATATCAGCCAAACTGGTCGCAAACTTGATCACAGAAGCTGGGGCAAATCGCATTTTGACTTTGGATCTGCACGCTCAACAAATTCAGGGCTTCTTCGATCTCCCAACCGACAATCTAACATCTGCACCAGTTATGGTGCGCGACATTAAAGAACACTATGACCCAAGCAACGTGATGGTGGTTTCACCAGATGTTGGCGGCGTCTTGCGTGCCCGCAATGTTGCCCGCCGCATTGGAGCGCCATTGTCAATTGTTGATAAACGCCGTCCGCGCGCTGGCGTTTCTGAAGTCATGAACATTATTGGCGAAGTTGAAGGCCAATCTTGCATCATGGTCGATGACATTGTGGATAGCGGTGGCACATTGTGCAACGCGGCTGAAGCTTTGTTGAACGCAGGTGCAAAAGAAGTCTCCGCCTATATTACCCACGGCGTTTTGTCTGGCGCAGCGTGCGAACGAATTGCCGCATCAAAACTCAAAGAGTTGGTGATGTCAGATAGCATTTTGGAAACAGATGAAGAGCGAGCCACGCCCAATATTCGCCGATTCTCAATTGCACCGCTTATTGGTGAAGCCGTTGCCCGCACAGCAGCAGAGCAATCTGTTTCGAGCTTGTTTGACTAGGCAAAAAGCCACTGAATTCTAATTAAAAAGGCAGCTGCAGCATCGCAGCTGCCTTTTTACGTTGTGGGTTCTAATCACTTCCATTTTTCCCATTGTCATATCACCAAAGAGCCTATATACACCGGGGCTTGAAGCGCTGCGTGCACCCCTGGAGGACGTCAGCGCGCGGCCGGGAGATAATCACCCGGTTCGCACCAACAACTTGGAGAATATCCATGAGCGCTGAGCTTAAGGCTTTGGTGCGGGATCGGGTTGGCAAGGGGGCTGCTCGAGCACTGCGTCGTGAAGGTCTAGTTCCTGCCGTCATTTATGGCGACAACAAATCCCCACTATCAATCACAGTGACCTATAAAGATGCGATGAAACGCATTCAACAAGGTGGCTTTCTTTCACAAGTGATCAGCGTAGAAGTTGATGGCGAAGAGCACCGCGTAATCCCACGTGATTACCAGCTTGAGCCTGTACGTGATTTCCTTGTTCACGTTGATTTCTTGCGCGTGTCAAAAACCTCAATTCTAACTGTTGATGTTCCAGTTCACTTTGTGAACGAAGAAGCATCACCTGGTTTGAAGCGCGGTGGCGTGTTGAACGTTGTTCGTCACACTGTTGAAGTGAACGCAACTGAAGCAGACCTTCCAGAGTTCTTGGAAGTTGATCTTACAGGTTCAGAAACTGGTGACGCGTTGCACATTTCAGGCGTTAAATTGCCTAAAGGTGTTACACCAACCATTACTGACCGTGATTTCACGATTGCGACAATTGCTGCACCATCTGCGCTTAAATCTGAAGACAATGATGATGCGGATGCCGATCCAGATGCAGCAGCTTCTGTTGAAGTTGAATCAATCAAGCAAAGCGGCAGCGAAGAGTAATTTTTCGCAACTTCGTGCTGCGTGACTTAAAGCACGCAGCGCCAAGCGGAGAGCACTGATGCACCTTCTTGTTGGCCTGGGCAATCCGGGTAAGAAATATCAAGCTCACCGACACAATGTTGGTTTTATGGCGGTGGACGCAATTGCGAGCCGCCATAACCTTTCTCCCTACCGCTCCAAATTTAATGCTGAAATGGTCGAAGGCTCAATCGATGGCGAACGTGTCATCTTGTTAAAGCCACAAACCTTCATGAATGATTCTGGTATCAGCGTTGCAGCGGCGGCAAAATTCTACAAACTGTCCCCTGCCGACATTACTGTGCTGTACGATGAGCTAGACCTCGCACCGGGCAAGTTGCGCGTCAAAACCGGCGGCGGCAATGGCGGACACAATGGCATCCGCTCAATGGAAGCCCATTTGGGCAAAGATTTCAATCGCGTGCGTATTGGCATTGGCCACCCTGGTCACAAAGAGCGAGTGCACAGCCACGTCCTTGGTGATTTCGCCAAAGCGGACAACATTTGGCTAGAACCCTTATTGAACGCAATCGGTGAACATGCGGGCATGCTGGCCTCTGGCCAAGCGTCAAGCTTCATGAACAAAATTGCACTGGCTGTAAACGGCGATGCCCCAACAGCAAAAGCTGAAAAGCCAGCGCCAAAGAAACAAAGCCCAAAAGCGCAAAGTCACATACACCAAGCGCGCACGGCAAACAAAACAAAGCTGCCCGACAAAGGGCCAATGGCCGACATGCTGAAGAAGCTGTTTGGTAAAGGAGAATAACTTTGGGATTTAAGTGTGGAATCGTTGGCCTTCCCAACGTGGGCAAATCAACCCTATTCAACGCGCTAACACGCACCGCTGCTGCACAGGCAGCCAACTTCCCATTTTGCACGATCGAGCCAAATGTGGGCGAAGTCAGCGTGCCCGACGAGCGGTTGGACAAGATTGCTAAAATCGGTGGTTCAGCTGAAATCATTCCCACACGTCTAAGTTTTGTGGATATTGCTGGCCTTGTAAAAGGGGCGGCCCAGGGCGAAGGCCTTGGCAACCAATTCCTTGCCAACATCCGCGAAGTTGACGCCATTGCCTATGTGCTCAGGTGTTTCGTCAATTCAGATATTATCCACGTTTCAAACAATATCGACCCTATTGCCGATGCTGAAGTGGTGGAAACCGAATTGATGCTTTCGGATATGGAAAGCCTTGAAAAACGCATCGGCCCGCTGGAGAAACGCCTGCGCGGTCAAGACAAAGACGCGAAATTGACCCTTGAGTTGGTCAATCGCGCATTGGAAGTCTTGCGCGAAGGCCAACCCGCCCGCCATGTGGAATTGGCCGAAGATGAGAAGAAAGCGTTCAAAGAACTGAACCTTTTGACGTCAAAGCCAGCGCTTTACATTTGCAATGTTGACGAAGATTCAGCAGCAGACGGCAACGAAATGACCAAGAAGGTCGAAGAGTACGCCAAAGCACAAAACGCGCGCATGGTGATCATTTCAGCGGAAATTGAAAGCGAACTCAGCCAGCTCGAAGACGAAGAGCAAAAAGAGTACCTTGAGAGCCTTGGTCTTGAAGAACCTGGTTTGAACCGGATCATTCGCGAAGGATATAAGCTTTTGAATCTACAAACCTATTTCACTGTTGGCCCCAAAGAAGCCCGCGCCTGGACGGTTACGGTTGGCACCAAAGCCCCACAAGCAGCGGGCGTTATTCACTCAGATTTTGAACGCGGTTTTATCCGCGCACAAACCATCGCTTATGATGATTTTGTGGCCTTTGGCGGCGAAGCCGCAGCTAAAGAAGCCGGCAAAGCCCGCGACGAGGGCAAAGAATATGTGGTGAAAGACGGCGACATTATGCTGTTCAAGTTTAATACATAAACTGAACCAGCAGTTTGATCATTATTGCCCTGCCATTAAGTTGGTGGGGCATTTTTTTTGAAAATCAAACCGTTTCATTTTACAGTTGCCGTATGCGTCAATATATGTACGATAACGGAAATTCGAGCACAGTCCTTGCGAGGCAACATCAATGAGCAATCCGATCACCAAAGACAGGCGACACTTTGAAGACCTGAAAGTCGGCGAAGTGATTCAATTGGGTGAGCGAAAGCTTTCCAAAGATGACATCATATCCTTCGCCAAACAGTTTGATCCCCTGCCGTTTCACTTGGACGAAGACGTGGCCAAAAAGTCGCTACTGGGCGGCCTCGCCTCTAGCGGCTGGCAAACCGCTGGCTTTAGCCTACGCATGCTGGTGAATGAGTTTTTAAGCAAAGTTGCCGGCATGGGTGGATTGGGGTTCGACAACCTGAAATGGAAACGTCCGCTGATGAAAAACGATACCCTCACCGGCACCGTCACCATCGCATCATTGCGCCGTTCACATTCACAACCTCATATGGGCATTGTTGTGCTGGACTTTGATATGCGTAACCAAAAAGACCAACAAGTGATGACCCTTAGCCTCACGAACATCGTTGAAGTGCGCGACCCATCTGCACCGATTGAAGAGGACGCAGCATGACCCTTTGGTTTGAAGATATCGACACAGAAACGGTGTGGCCCTTAGGTGAATATACCTTCACCCAAGAAGAAATCATCCATTTCGCCAAACTGTATGATCCGCAATATTTCCACATAGACCCAGAAGCAGCAAAACACAGCCACTTTGGCGGTCTGATCGCATCTGGTTGGCACACGGTTTCAATCGGCCATAAAGTCATGGTTGATTTCATGTATGCCCACGACGACATGCAGCGCGCAAATGGCGAAGAACCCGGCGTTTCTGGCCCTTCTCCTGGCGTCAACAAAATGGAGTTCAAGGCTCCCGTGCGGCCAGGTGATACCATCAGGTTTGACTTGACCGTCAAAAACAAACGCAAGTCCAACTCACTCCCCGGCTGGGGCCTGCTGACCAGCATTATTACCGCCTACAACCAGCAAGATGAGCTGGTGTATCGCTCCGAAATCGCCAGCTTCTCAAAGCTGCGCGACTATAAGCCAAAACTCAAAGAGCGGGTGATGCTCGCCATGGCGGCAATGCCTGTTTTCAGGAAACTGTTGCGCAAGTAACACGCCCACCACATTGACAGGTCGCGCCAATTGCGCGACCTTTACCCCGTTCAAACAACGAGGTGACGCATAAAATGGACAGCTAAGAATTCATCGACGCGATATTTGTTCTGCGACAAAACACAGGCGTGTTTTAGCGAGCATTTGGGCACGATAATTCAACAGCGTTCATAAGGACGGTTTTCGTCCCCACGCGTCTTATATTTTCAATCCTTCTAACATTTTTTTCGCGCCCATTTTGGCGCGCGCAATCCTAATGGAGAGCATCATGGATCAAGTTCCAACACCCATCAAACCTACAATTTTTAATATTGGCGCACGACAAGGAGCGCGCCACCTGATGGAAGGAATTTCTAATGAAAGCCTCATTCACACACGTAAATCCAAAGGCCAACAAAGGCATTAAGACGCCAAAACTTGGCAAAGGCAATAGTTCACGCTTTGAAGGCAAATTGCCGAAAAAACTCAAAGCACAACCGCCAACTCAATCGAGTTTGGCCGACTTCTTGAAAAAGAAATAAAACGATTAGGGCTCGGCAAATGCCGGGCCCTACCCCTGAATGATCAGTTTCAACCCAGCTGCTGCAAAGACCACGCCAAAAATGCCCTGCACCCAACGGCGCACCTTGAAATAGCCTTTAATCATCCGGTCAGTGGAAAAGAACAAAGCATATGAAAAGTTGATAAAGAGCGACACACAATAAGCGCCCGCAAACACGACAAAACTCATCCACCATGGCGCATTAGGTTGCAAACCAAGGGTAATCACGGCCGCCCAAGCAAACAATGCCTTGGGGTTGGTGGTGTGCAGCACAAAGCCACCCCAATATTGTTTCCATAAGGAACGCCCACCAACATCCCCTTGCTGCGGGTCCTTTGTCGAGGCAGCGTTTTTAGCCGCCTTATAGGCCATCCACAAAAGGTAGACGCCCCCGGCAATCTTTAGCCAGAACAGCACCCCGGCGAATGAGGATATAAACGCCACCATGCCAAACACCGCAAACATGCCCCACAAAAAAGAACCTGAAACAATGCCAGCAGCCTGTGCAATGCCCTGTGGACGCCCCAAAGACATAGATGCACCAGCGATGGCCAAAGTGGCTGGCCCGGGGCTGGCCACAGCCAAGAAGAAAACAAAATAGGCCAGCGCCAAATTTGGCAAATGCGCGATGATGATGTCCATGAAGTCGAAGGCCCTGTTCTATTATTTCATCGGATTGTAGGCGGTTCTTTGTCGGCAACACAATAACAACATTAAAGTCTAATACATGGACCGCCGATACTCTTCCTCAAGGTTGTCATCCAACTCTTGTTGTGCTCCTGCATCAACAGGTGCACCGGTTTGATCGAGAATGATTTTCATCAGCGAAGGCATCTCTTTGCGATCTTGAAATTGGTCAACATGCCAAGCTTTTGAGCGTCGAAATGCCTTTGCGCAATGAATAAACACACTATCGATTTTGACGATAATAGCGATGCGGGGCTCTCGTCCATTGACACTCATACTAGTCATCAGTTCAGGATCATTTGTTAGATGGGCCTGCCCGCTGACACGCAAAGTATCATCAAATCCGGGAACGACAAAGAGAATGCCAACACTGGGATTTGCAATTATATTTGACAAACTATCAAGTCTATTATTTCCGGGTCGGTCTGGTATCACCAGAGTCTGCTCATCCAGCACTTGAACAAAACCAACCGGATCGCCTCGTGGACTAACATCCGCCTTTCCATGATCGTCCTGTGTGCCCAAAAAAATCAAGGGCGATCGCGAAATGAACATTCGTGAATGTTCGTCCAAAGTACATTGCACCTTTTGAACGGCAAGCTCGTGAGTAGGCGGAAATAGGTCGCGCAATGCGGCTTCGTCAACAATGGCATAGTTCGAGAACGGTCTTTCAACACCCATGATCTTTCCTTCGGACACATTGAGAAGCAAGCCAATCAAGCAAGAGCCCAATCGGTCGATCAGTCTAATCGTCATTTAATTCATATGTCAAATTAAATGACGATTTGCATGGCGATGTAGTGAAAAAGAACCCGATCAAACGCGTGAAACACTAAAAAATACAACGCCTCAACTTTGCAATCAACGCCAAACAGTTTTAAGCAAATTGGAGACCGCGAAAACTGACTTTGCGCACATGGGAACGTACAGCTTCGTTTGAACCTAGCCATCTTCGCAGATTCCAAGATTGGCAGTGAAGTAACAAGCTGGCCGCTCAGTGGCCCTTAATCACCTTCAAATTCGAGCAAAAAATGCGTATCAACATTTTGCGCACGAATTTTGTCAGCACCACCCAAATCGGGCAAATCGATCACGAACGCGGAATGATTGAGCGTCGCCCCGGTACGGCGGATCAGAGTGATCGCGGCAATGGCTGTGCCGCCGGTGGCAACCAAATCATCAACCAGCAACACATTGTCGCCAGCTTTAACAGCGCCTGCATGCATTTCAATGGTATCAACACCATATTCAAGCGCATAGTTTTGCCCAATGGTTTCGCCGGGCAATTTGCCCGCTTTGCGGATGGGGATAAAACCAACACCCAATTCAATCGCTAGTCCAGCACCAAAAATGAAGCCACGCGCTTCAATGCCTGCCACATGAGTAATACCCAAATCCCGGAAAGGGTCTGCGAGTTTTTGAATGCTTTCTTTAAAGCCTTGCGGATGCTCAATTAGCGACGTGATATCGCGAAACATGACCCCAGCTTTTGGGTAATCAGGAATGGTGCGGATGAGAGATTTTAAATCCATGGTTCGCGCCTTTTTTGGTTTGGCTGCTCGGACGTCTAAAACCACCCCGGTCGCGCCCGCCATCCCCATACCTATCAAGCTTGATAATGGCTTGGCCAGTGCTGATTACTATTTTACCCCAGCTTCATTCACAATCGGCATGTTTGCCCCCCACCCTTAATCCCTCCCCACCAGGGGGAGGGAGACGGAAGGATACGCCAAAACACATAATGATACGGGCACCCTCAAAACGTCACACGAAACTGACCCAACTTGCACGTTTGGAATGGAAGCACTCATTGCGTTACTAAGATGAAGGTTAGCAATG
>NZ_CAKZPW010000029.1:0-13669 GCF_937139385.1 uncultured Maritalea sp.
GGTTCCTTCGTGGAACCAGCGGATCATGCGGATCATCCACAAAGAGGTTTGCAGGTCAGCATTGACCTTTTCTTTGCCCGTTGATGTTTTGATGAAATCAGCACCCGCCAACATGCAAACCAACGATGCCTTGGCGACATTGGTTTGGGTTGCGAGCTCGCCAGTGCCCAAAATGGTTTTGAGGTGTGCATCACCACAAGCTTCGCGAAATGCTTTCATTTGATCGTAAAGCGCTTGCCAATCGCCATTAAGAACATGATGGCGCTCAATCACCACATCGATCTCTTTTGCGCCAGCGGCAACTGAAGCTTCAATTTCTTTCACGCGGGTTTCAAACGGCGTTAACCCAGCCGGAAAACCAGTGGAAACTGCCGCCACAGGAATGCCCGTACCCCTAAGCGCTGTCACTGCGGTTTCGACAAAATTGTGATAAACGCAAACAGCTCCTGGATTGATCTTCAAGGTGCTCGCGCCCAGCAAATCCAATATGTCGGGCCGTACAGGTTGGCGTGCTTTTGCGCACAGTCTTTCAACACGGCCCGCGCTGTCATCGCCATTCAATGTGGTCAAATCAATGAACGTAATCGCCTTTAAAAGCCAAGCCACTTGCCATTGTTTTTTCACCGATCGTCTTGTGCCGATGGTCCCGGCACGTCGTTCTAGTGCCGAGCGATTCATGCGCACTTGCCGCAACCATCCTAGATCCAAATCGAAACCTGGATTGCGCTGATGGTTATGGTTGTGTGCGTCCAATTCTATTGCCTTTAGGGTCATAATTCCCCAACCAATCTCTCAAGCAACTGCTCGAGTTTTTTGGCACCTTTGAGTGCCATTTCCTTGGTATGTTGGTGCGATATATTCTCGTCCGAAAGGCCTGCGCCCATATTCGTAATCGATGAACAGGCCCAAACCCGCATTCCCAAAAAGCGCGCCAATATCGCTTCGGGTACCGTGGACATGCCCACCGCATTGGCACCGAAACCCTTGATCATTCGAATCTCTGCTGGAGTTTCAAAACTGGGGCCGGAGTACCAAGCATAAATACCTTCTTTAACAGTCAACCACAATTCATCGGCAATGGCCAAGGCTTGTTTGCGCAATTGGGGGTCATAGGCGTCCACCATATTGACAAATCTATTGTCAGTTGGCTCGCCGATAAGTGGATTTTGGCCATTGTAATTGATGTGGTCGGAAATCATCATCAATTCGCCTGGTGGGATGTCTTTTTCCAACGATCCTGCAGAGTTGGTCAGCAATAGTGTTTTCACGCCAATTTCGCGCATGCTTTCCAGCGGCACACGCATAATGTTTGCGCGACCTTCTTCATAGTAGTGCGCGCGGCCAGTAAGAATGGCAATACGCTTGCCGTTTAGCGTTCCTACCAACAAAGATTTGCCGTGCCCTGACACACCACCGGTTGGAAAATCAACAAGGTCTTCATAGGGGATTTCTACGCGATTATCGAGCAAATCGCCGACACCCGACAATCCAGAACCAAGAACCAGAGCAACCTCAACTGGTTCACTACCGGCATGATCTTTGATTATTTCAGCATTCGCTTTGGCGGCACTCATTTAACCGCCTCCAAACTTTCTGGCCCAAAACTATCGGGCAAAATCTCATCCATTGTGTAACTTTTGGCCTCACCATCTTCGCCAGTGCAAATGATGGTTGTCTGAGCGGTTGCAAATTCGCGGATGCGTTGCCGGCAACCACCGCAAGGGGTAACCGGGTCAACGCCTTTGCCAATTACAAAGATACGATGGATTTTCTTCGCCCCTGCACCAATCATCGCAGAAATTGCAGACGCTTCTGCGCATGATCCTTGCGGATAAGCGGCGTTTTCCACATTACAGCCCGCGTAAATATTGCCATCATTTGCCAAGATAGCCGCACCAACAGGAAAGTGCGAGTAAGGCACATGGGCATGCTTGCGCACCTTTTGGGCCGCATCATAAAGGGCTTGCGTTACCGCATCCATTTTATCTCTCCTTGACGTATGGCTGTCCAACAGCTTTTGGCGGCACCGCACGACCGATGAAGCCAGCGAGCAGCACCACAGTCAGCACATAGGGCAGCGCTTGAATGAATTGCACCGGCACTTCGCCGATCAGCGGGAATTCAACGCCCTGCAAGCGAATTTGGGCAGCACTGAGCACACCGAACAACAAACAGGTCCAAAGGGCATTCCAGGGTTTCCATTTGGCAAAGATCAATGCGGCCAGCGCAATAAATCCACGACCTGCCGTCATGTTTTCACTAAAGTTCGCACCTTGTGATGTCGACAGATAGGCCCCGGCAACACCACATAGAACGCCCGTGATGATCAATGCTTGATAGCGAAGGAGGAAAACCGAAATACCTGCTGTATCTAGCGCTTTTGGGTTTTCACCCACAGCGCGAAGCCGCAAACCAAAGCGTGTCTTCATCAACACCCATGCTGTGATTGGCACCGCTGCAAATGCAAAGTAAACGATGATAGAGTGGCCTGAAATCAATTGCTCATAGATTGGGCCAATAACTGGCACTTGACCAATTTCAGCCGCGAAAGGCAAATCGATTGGGCCAATGCGTTCGTCTTTTGAAAGGTTTGGCGTTGTCCCGCCGCGCTTAAAGATAGAGTGCCCAATGAAAACTGTGCCGCCCAAAGCAAGAAAGTTTAGCGCAACCCCAGAAATCACTTGGTTTCCGCGCAGATTAATCGATGCGATCGCATGAATCATCGACATACAAACCGAAACGAATATAGCCGCCAACATGCCATACCAAACATTGCCACTTAGCGCAGCAACCGCAGCCGCGGCAAATGCCGCGCCAAGCATTTTGCCTTCGAGGCCAATGTCCACGATACCCGAGCGTTCAGAATAAAGGCCAGCGAGGCAAGCCAATAGGAGCGGAACGGCGAAGCGAACGCTCGAATTGAGCAACGGAATGATATCTTCGATACCCATTTTAAGCCTCCTCGATTTCAGCTGCTTTGTCGGCTTGAGGCTTTGATCTAAATGCACCAAAGACACGCTCAAGAACCGGCTTGAACATTTCATCCATTGCGCCAGAAAAAAGGATCACAAGCGCTTGGATAACCACCACGAGTTCGCTAGGCACCGCTGGCATAACAAATGCCAACTCTGAACCGCCTTGATAGAGCGCCCCAAATAGGATTGCGGCTAAAACGATGCCAACAGGGTGCGCCCGTCCCATGAACGCAACAGCGATGCCGATAAAACCAAAGCCTTGCACATAACCAACCACAAGCCGTTTCTGAACGCTCACAGCTTCGTTTACCGCCATCATGCCCGCCAGCGCGCCAGAAATTGCCATCGCAATCACAATTATCGAAACTGCTGAGATGCCGGCGTATCGCGCGGCCTCTGGATTTTGACCCAATGTGCGGATTTTAAAACCAAGTTTTGTGCGCCAGAGCAGTATGTAGACGCCGATCAGCGCTACAACGCCAAAGAACAGCATGATATTTACGGGCGAGTGTTTGAAGAACTCAAAGTACTCAGACAACAGCGGAATACGTCCAGTTTCGGCAATTGTGCGCGTTTCAGCGTTCGACCCAGGATTCGTGATTACTTGAGCCAACATATAGCTCATGAGGGCCGAAGCGATAAAGTTGAACATGATCGTCGTAATCACGATATGGCTACCGCGTTTGGCCTGCAGATACCCAGGGATTGCAGCCCATAACGCCCCAAGTGTCATTGCACCAACAGTTGCACCAACAAGCACGAACACCCAATGGGTGTGATCGAGCCAAAGTGCCATCATGATCGCTCCAAGACCCGCCACATAGGCTTGGCCCTCGCCGCCGATGTTGAACAGACCCGAATGGAACGCCACGGCAACCGCCAAGCCTGTAAAAGTGAGGCTGGTGGCATAGTGCAGTGTAAACCCAAGCCCATAGCCGCTACCAAAAGCGCCATAGGCCAACACTTGCATCGCTTGGATTGGGTTCTCGCCAATCATGGCCACTGCAAGGCCGCCAACGATTAGGGCCAACAGCACATTCATGGCTGGCATAAGTACGTTCAATGCCCAACTTGGCAGTGGCTGTCTCGCGCTCATTGCATTTCCCCCGAAATTATTGTTGGGCTGGGTCAAGCCCGGCCATAGCCAAACCGAACTCTTTTTCGCTCGCGGTTGGCGCGAGTTCGGTGACAATTTCACCGTCAAACATCACAAGCACACGGTCCGAAAGTGACCGGACTTCATCCAGCTCGACAGAGACAAGCAACACGGCTTTGCCTTCATCACGCAATTTGATGATTTGCTTATGAATGAACTCAATTGCACCAATATCCACACCACGCGTCGGCTGTCCGACGATCAAGATATCAAGGTCACGGTCCATTTCACGGGCCAACACGATTTTTTGCTGGTTTCCGCCCGAGAAATTCGCTGTCTTCAAACGTGGATTTTGTGGCCGAATATCAAACATTTCAATTCGTTTGATGGCATCTTCGCGCGCCGCTTTGACCGACAAAAAGGGCCCATTTCCAAACTTTTGATCATCATCATATCCGAGCATGGAGTTTTCCCATTCCTCGAACGTGGTCACAAGTCCCATTTTATGCCGATCCTCTGGCACGTGGGCTAGCCCCATACGACGCACTTCATCAGCAACGCCGTCACCATCAAATTTAATCTTCTTGCCATTAATGCGGATTTCACCAAGGAGCGGGTTGAACATACCAGAAATTGCCTCAAGCAATTGCGATTGCCCGTTTCCCGCAACGCCAGCAATGCCAACAATTTCACCAGCGCGCACATCAAACGATACATTTTTGACCCGTGGCACACCGATATCATCGGTCACAGAAAGGCCATCAACCTCGAGCACCTTCTCGCCTGGTTGCGCTGCAGTTTTTTCCACTTTCAGCAATACATGACGCCCAACCATCATCTCAGCTAGTTTGTCTGGTGATGTATCTTTGGTAGCAACAGTACCCACCATCGTGCCCCGTCGCATAACTGAAACTGTGTCGGTGATGGCCATAATTTCACGCAGTTTATGCGTGATTAGAATGATGGTCTTTCCCTCATCACGTAGCTGCTCCAATATGCGGAACAATTGGTCAGCTTCGGTTGGGGTAAGCACACCTGTTGGCTCATCAAGGATAAGAACATCAGCCCCCCGATAGAGCGCTTTTAGAATCTCAACCCTTTGCTCTTGGCCCACAGACAAATCTTCAATAATAGCGTCTGGATCAACATTCAGCCCATAGTCTTTTGCCAGTCGCGCAAGTTCTTCACGCGCCGCAGCCTTGCTGGCAGCCAAGAGCGGATCACCCTCAGCGCCCAAGATTATATTCTCAAGTACAGTAAAATTTTCAACCAACATGAAATGCTGGTGGACCATGCCAATACCCAAGTCTAGGGCATGACTTGAATCCTTAATTTGCACCTTTTTGCCGTGAACAAATATATCGCCGGCATCAGCTTTATAAAATCCATATAGGATCGACATCAGCGTCGACTTACCTGCGCCATTTTCCCCCACGATGCCGTGGATTGAGTTGCGCTTGACGGTCAAGTTGATGTCTTTGTTCGCCTGAACTGGGCCAAAAGACTTGGATACGCCTTTTAGGTCAATTGCTGGCACGATCTCAGCAGCCCGTGAAGGCTGCTGAGTGTTTTGTATTTGGTTTTCAACCATATCGAGTTACCGTTCCCGGTGTTTCGATTAAGATACTGGGCAAGAATTGTCTGAGCGGTAATCGTGAACTACGATTTCGCCAGAATTAATCTTAGCTGTGTAATCTGCCAGTGCGGCTTTCATTTCGTCAGAAAGTAGTGGCTCGTTGTGCTCGTCAACAGCAGCACCTACACCACCTTCAGCAAGACCAAGCACCTGAATGCCAGATGTCCAAGCACCGTTCATCTCGTCGGTGAATGCGGCTTGAACAGCAACGTCAACGCGTTTCACCATTGATGAAAGCATGCTGCCTGGGAACAAGTAGTTCTGGTTGCTATCAACGCCGATACCGTACTTACCCGCATCTGCTGCGGCTTGCAAAGCACCTTCGCCTGCAGCACCTGCTGCAGCATATACTACGTCAGCGCCACGCTCTAGCTGTGAACGGCCAACTTCGCCGGCAGTGTTGATGTCGTTGAAGGCACCAAAATCAGTTCCGATAAAGTTTTGAAGTACAGTGATGTCTGCATTCGCTGCTTTGGCACCTTGAACGTAGCCACAACCAAATGCTTGCAATAGTGGGAAGTCAAATGCTGTCACATAGCCAATTGTGCCAGTTTCAGACTTCATTGCAGCCAAAACACCTACAAGGAATGAACCTTCTTGTTCTTTAAACAGAACAGAACGCACGTTTGGTAGGTCAACAACACTATCGATAATCGCAAAGTGTGTGTCTGGGAATTCTTGGGCAACAACTGTTAGTGGCTCAGACCATGTAAAGCCTGGTACAACAATTGGGCTTGCGCCTTGCTGTGCAAAACGACGAAGAGCTTGCTCACGCTGTGCGTCAGTTTGAATTTCAAGATCTTGATATGAGTTGCCGGTCGCCTCAGCGTAGGCTTTTGCACCATTCCAAGCCATTTCGTTGAATGACTTATCGTTTTTGCCAGCAGCATCGTAAATGAGCGCTGGGTCAGCAAACGCAACACCTGTCATCAAAGCAGTGAAAGTTGCTACGCCAATAATGGCTTTTGCACCACTAGAAATCTTCTTATGGACGGTCATGAATATCTCCCTTGTCACGTCGTCATATGGTTTAACACCGAGAGGTCTAAAAACCTTCGATGCGTCCATTTGATATTTTTAATTCAAGCGCTTTATAGGTTCCTCCGCAAGCAAAAACGCCAGCTTGCACCCCTCAATCGTTAGCGGGTGTGAGAGAATAATTCAAGTATTTTTTGACCGATTGGTCAAACACATCATCTTTAGCGAGCAAAACCATAGTGTTTTACTAAATAGTAAAATTTTAAAGTGTGATTATTTGGCCGCCAGATTTGTCTGCATCAAGTTGGTCATGGGTTACTAAAAGTGTGGGTAGATTTTTGATTTTAGCCTGTGCGAACACAAACTCGCGCACTTTGTCGCGCAATCCAGAATCAAGTGCGGAAAACGGCTCGTCAAGCAGCAGGGCTTTGGGTTCTGACAGCAAAACACGAATTAGGGCAATGCGGGATTGCTGACCCCCTGAAAGTGTGAGCGGATCACGGTGGCCCAGCTCTGCCATGTTCACAGCGCCCAGGGCCGCGCGCACTTTTTCGCAGCGCTCAGTTTTGTCGCCTTTGGCTGGCAATCCGAACAGCAAATTCTCTTCAACACTTAGGTGTGGAAACAACAATGGGTCTTGAAACATCAACCCCACTTTTCGATCCGCAGGGTCAGCATGAGTTATGTCCAAACCGTCTAGCACCACACGCCCCGTATAGCTAAAACTGGGGGGCAAAAAACCAGAAATGAGATTTAGGAGTGAAGACTTTCCCGATCCTGATGCGCCCATCACCGTGACAACCTCACCCGGTTGGATGGTCACGTTCAGATCAAGCAATTTGCTGCCGTCATGAAACAGGCGGACATTCTCTAGGCAGAGGGCATTTTCGGTTTTTGTGTCTGACATAACTACCGAAAGAACTTTCTATTTGGGAACAGGAAACGCGGCAGCAATGTCGCGCCAACGAAACCGATCGCGGGCAAAAGAGTTTGCACCAATGCATATATGCCTATTAACCGTCGATCGCCCCCTGCGGCAAGTGCAACCGCCTCTGTTGTGATGGTGGGCACGCGCCCCGCCCCTATGAGTAGGGTTGGTAGATACTGCGCGATGGATATGGCCACGCCCAATGCGCTTGCCAGCAATATTGGTTTCAACAGCATGGGCAAGCGCACAAACAATAAAGCTTTGTTCTGCGATGCGCCCAGCGAAGTTGCCACCTGTAAATAACGCAAATCAAAACTTCGGAATGACGCAGCCATCGAAAGAAACACATAGGGTAAGACAAATATCGTATGTGCCAATGCCACAGGCCAAAAGCTACCGTCGAGCCCATAGCGCACGAGAAACACGGAAACGCCAAACAGAAATGCAATTTGCGGCACAATTAGCGGCAAATAGAGAATGCGCATGGCATTTGGGGTAAATTGAATATTATGGCGATACTCATTTTCTAGGCAAGCGATGGTGAGCGCTAGCGAAATCAATGTGGACGTCATGGCAATTGATATTGCATTGACTATGGGCACCCAAAGTGCGCTGGCATTATTGGCCCATCTTGAGAGGGTGAAACTGGACGGCAGGGCATTTGGAAAACGCCAAAACCCGGCTATCGACCAAATCGTTAGAACGATCAATGATAAGACGAATATCACCACAACGGCACTCATGGCAGTTGTTGCAGTGACGCGAAACCAGCGATCATTCTTGTGACGTTGGCCATTTATTGCGGCACGGCGCCCGATGTAAGCGATCAATGCTTCGCCAATACGCCAAATCAGCAAAGCAACAAGTGTTGCCCCCAATTGCCACACAGCGCCAGCTGCGGCAACGAACCTCATTTCAAGCGCGGGATCATTCATCCAATGCAACAATTGGACGGGCAGCATAGGAGGGAAATTCGGCCCCAAAATCAGAGCCACATCAACTACAGATGATGAAAAGGCAATGACCGCGTATACTGGCAGTCGCATCTGTTTGTATAAAGCAGGAAAGACAACAGTGAACCAGCTCCACACACGGCCATACCCCAGCGAACGTGCAACCTTAAGTCGTTCATCCACATTGATTTGACTGGACGCGGACAAACCAACCAAGAAAAGGAACGGTATTTCCTTAAGGACCAACCCAATCAGCAGTGCATTGCCCGCTGGGTCGTTGATAATCAGCCAGTCTGGGGGATGGGAAAAACCGGTTGCCCAAGGCGAGAGCAAACGCATAAGCCAGCCCGATGGTGCAATAAGAAATGCAAAACCAAATGCTGCCGCGGCGTGAGGCACAGACATAAGCGGGGAAATAAACCGCGTTATACGACGAAAACTGTTGCGCCCCCACTGCGATGCAAAAGAGCTTACTACAATGACCAACGAGAGGAATGTGGTGGCCACACCAATCCATATCGACAGTCGAACCGATTGCCAAAAACCCGGCTTATGGGTGACGTCTTGAAGATAGCTGAATGTGAATTGATCCCCGCCAAGCGAAGGAAAGAAACCAAAGGCGGGTAGCAACACACCTGCTAGCCCAGCAATCAAAGGCCCCAAGAGGGCCACAATCATGAAAACTGGGGCGAAAACAAGTGGATCGCCCCAGCCTTTGGTTTTTGTTTTCATTAGTTAGAACGCACGTGGCGTTTTGCCCACTCTTCCTCAAGCCTTACCGCCCAGCTTGCGTCTGGCTCCAATAAGGTTGCGCCAAACTCATCTGCGGCCAAAGTTGCAGGCCCACGCGTAAGTGCATCGAACAGCGCTTTGCCTTCTGCTGGAAGTGAATTCACATCCAGCACCGTGGGGTCACCCCAGATATTCTCATCGGCTTTGCGGGCTTGGGCTTGTGCGGACAACATAAAGTTTGCCACAACCATCGCTCCGGCTTTTGCGTTCGCGTTATAGGGAATGGTAACGAAGTGCGAATTGCCCATTGAGCCATAGTCCAACACAAATGAACGCACCGTTTGTGGCAATTCTTGCGCGTTGATCGCTGAAGACGCTTCGCCGGGATTAAATGTCATAGCGATGCCAATTTCCCCATCAGCCAGCAAATTTTTCAACTGTGTTGTATCCGCAGCATAAACTTCGCCCGAACGCCAAAGATTTGGTTTTAGGCGATCAAGATAGGCCCAAAGCGGTGCAGTTACTTCATCAAAATCATCCTCAACCACCGGGGCGCGCAACAGGGATTGATCCGCGATTGTACCGTAGAGCACCTGCTTGAGGAACGTGGTGCCAATGAAATTGGGCGGCGATGCGTAGGTGAAGCGACCTGGGTTTTCTTCAACCCATTTCGCCAAAGCTTCTAGGCTTGTTGGCGGCGTTTCAAGCCATGCGCTGTCGTAATAAAACGTGAGCTGCGCCATACCCCAAGGGCTTTCTTGACCGTCCACTGGCACTGTAAAATCGTAGGTCAGCGTTGGTTTGCCCGCAACGTCAGCATATTTGTAGTTGGGTAATTGCTCAGACCAATTTTGTTCGATCAGCAGGCCTTGGCGTTTCATCGATGCAAAATTCTCGCCATTGATCCAAATAAGATCAACCGATCCGCCCTGATTGCGACCAGCCGCTTTTTCGGTCAAAACACGGTTCACCGAGTTGGCAGTGTCGTCTAGTTTAACATGATTGAGGGTAACGCCATATTCAGCTTTTACGCGTTCACCAACCCAGGCGATGTAGGCATTGATGTTTGGTGCCCCACCCCAAGCGTTGAAATAGACTTCTTGGCCATTTGCCGCTTTGACGACGGAAGGCCAATCAGCTGGGTTGACGTCCTCAGCATATGCCGTTCCGGCCAATATGGCACTAGAGGCTAAACTTATTACGGCAAGATTTTTTGCAAGCGTTTTCAACATATTCCCTCAAAACCTGTTTGTCACTTTGGCCACAAATGCATTTGCAGTCAAACAAGTGCAACACACATTGATGTTATAGCAGTGTGAGGGGAAGAATAGAACGCAGCTTAGCGTCGCATGTTGACTATTCCAGAGAATTAATCGGCGTGGCAGTTGCGCCAAATTGCTCAGCAAAATGCTCGAAGAAACGATCAATCACCTTCTGCGCTGTACCGCTGACCAGTTTGGAGCCGATTTTTTCAATGGAACCTGACACTTCGCCATAGGCGGTAAACTTAAGCGTTGACCCTTCGCCGTGATCATCCAACTCAATGTCAGCGAACCCTTTCGCCAAACCCAAAAGGCCGCCACGCCCCTGCCCAGAAAGCGTATAACTGCGCGCAGGATCCACATTTGATAAGGACAGGTCACCGACGAATTTTGGTTTGGCAACACCCAAATTGACCTTTATCGTGGCTTCAAGACTTTTGTCATCGACCCACTCGATATGGTGGCACCCCGGAATACAGGCCTTAAGGGTTTTCGTGTCATTTAGCGCATTCCAGACCGCTTCGCGCGGCGCTGAAATGATGTAATGTCCAACAAATTTCATGGAAACCCTTTACCTTGAGCGAGAATGACACAATATCACAAACACATGGTAACATGGTTGCAAGCTGTCAATCGTTAGCTGTAAAAAGCTTACAAGGCAAAAATTTAGCGGCGTAAAGGCCACAAACTTCGGGGAAGTATCATCATGTCAACTGAACTTGCTGAAAAGCCATTGCAATATTTGGACAAAGCAATGGGCGCAATTCGCGAAATGGGTCTATGGCCTGAAAATGTTGAAGAAGCACCAATAACCGCGCTGTTGGAACAAATTACAGAGCTAGACGAAACCCGCGTAATTCTAATTGGTCGCACCCTCAACCAGGCCAGCATTTTCAATGAAGTGGTGCGTGAGCAAATTGCTGCCATGAGCATTGGCGAGCGTTACGAAGACATCACCAAAGGATTCGATAGCATTCGTGATGACGCGAAGGGCATGGTTGACCAGCTTGCAGATGGTAAATTGGATATGCTTGAACGCGCATCCAATGTTTGGATGAAAGTGACGCGCGGCGACATCCCCGCCCGGTTTGATAAAATCCGCACGATTTATCTGGATGTGACAAAAGACACAAAAGACCAAATTGACCGCGAACATACGATTTTGGAAGCCTATCGCGATTTCCGCGGCGCGTTGAAACAGTCTGAAGTTATGGCTTTGGAAGTGTTTGAAAAAGCTGAAGTACACTTGCAAGAACGCAAAGACGCACTGTCGGCAGCGACCACAGAGCTTGAGAACTTTGCTGATGGCACGCCAGCGGATCGGGCACGATTAGAAATGGCCCGCGACGAACGTTTGCGGGAAATGCAAAATGAAGAGCGTCGCTACCAGATCGCAAAAGATCTTTCAGACAATCTGACTATTTCTTACAACACCTCAGAAGTTGTGATGGCCCGTTTGGCACAAACTACAAACGCCAAAGAGCGTGTGTATCAGCAATCAATTTCATTCTTCTCGACAAACGAGACGGTTTTGACCGCATTGAGCGCGTCCTTCACTGGCCTATTTGGTTTGCACGAGAGCACTGAAACGCTGAACGCAATGAAAGAAGGCATGTCAAAAAGCCTTGAAACATTGGCGGACATTGGGGACACAGTACAAGAAGAAGCGCTTAAAGCGGGTTACGGCCCAACCATTCGCGCCGACGCCGTTATGAAATTGGTCGATAGTGTTGTGAACTTCCAAGAGAAGTCACGTTCCATCATCAACGAAATGCGCGAGCAGTCTACCCGAAATTCAGCTGAAATTCGCGATGCTGTTGAAGATGGAAAGCAGCGGTTGTCAAAACTGGCGGCTGAAGGCAACACCATTTTGCTTGAGCAAAAAGGCTAGCGCCAATACGGTCCGGTACGCATGATCGCAAAATCATATTGAGTTGAGCTGAATGACGACAACGAGAACGAAAAAGGCGGCCCCACTTGATGAAGTGATGCTGGCAATGGATGTGGTGGACACACTGCGCCATAGCGAAAACTTAGTGGCCCGTGAATTGGGCGAAGAAGATCGTGCCAGTGCGCTGATGGAGCGCTTACGTGAGGTCTATCGTCAGCAAGGCATTGATGTGCCGGACCGCATATTACGCGAAGGGGTTTCCGCGCTAAATGAAGCGCGGTTTGCCTATTCACCACCAACTGGTGGTTTGGGTTATTTTTTGGCCCGCCTTTATGTGTCGCGTCGACATTGGGGCAAGCAAGCCCTATTTGTTGCATTGGCCGCCCTCATTGGAATTGTAGGCTATAATTTCGCCTACAAACCATATGTTGCTGGTCAGGCCCAAGCATCGATTGAACGGGTGCAAGTTGAATTGCCCGCTCGGATGGACGAATTGCTCGCTCAAATAACTTCAGTTGCAAAGGTTGAAAGCGCAGTGGTTTCTGCAACTGAAACTGTTGAGCGTGGCAAGGCAGCGGCGGCGGCTTCCGATCTGCAACGCGCCGAAAAGGCGGTTGCAGATTTGTCAACGACGCTCACCCAACTTCAGGGTGAATATCGATTGCAGATCGTCAATCGGGAAGGCTCAGATACCGGTGTTTGGACCTACCCCGATGTCAATGAAAATACCCGAAACTATTACATCATTGTTGAGGCGATCGGCACTGATGGAGAGACACAGGTCCAATCTATAATCAACGAAGAAACTGGACAGGCCGAGCAGGTCAGCCAATGGGGCGTGCGCGTTTCTGAGGTGGTGTTTAATGGCGTTCGAGATGACAAATTGGACGACGGCATTGTCCAAAACAACATTATGGGCCTTAAGCAATATGGCTATATGGACGTTGACTATGTGCTTCCAGTTTTGGGCGGTGAAATAACACAATGGTAAGACGCAACAAAAAAATCTCTGGCCCCGAAGCCTTGCGCTCACTAGACCGCGCACTGGACGACATTCGGCGCGAAGAAAAACAAATGACGCGGCTTTCCGCCGATGCCGCATCTCGGATCGGGCGTTTGCGTGAAATTGAGGCTGAGCAGTTTTTGGCACTCGCCGAACTGCGGTTGGACCCTGCCCGCAAAACTGAAATCACGGGCGAGATTTCTCGCGCGGAAAAG
>NZ_CAKZPW010000030.1:0-11372 GCF_937139385.1 uncultured Maritalea sp.
GGAGTCTGGGCCGTGTCTCAGTCCCAGTGTGGCTGATCATCCTCTCAGACCAGCTATAGATCGTCGCCTTGGTGAGCCGTTACCTCACCAACTAGCTAATCCAACGCGGGCCAATCTAATAGCGATAAATCTTTCCCCCGAAGGGCGTATACGGTATTAGCGATCGTTTCCAATCGTTATTCCGTACTATTAGGTATGTTCCCACGCGTTACTCACCCGTCTGCCGCTCCTCACCGAAGTGAAGCGCTCGACTTGCATGTGTTAAGCCTGCCGCCAACGTTCGTTCTGAGCCATGATCAAACTCTCAAGTTTGATATAGACTTTTGTCGACGCAATGCACGTTTTGACGAGGACACCACTTGTCACTATGCGCTTCGCAGCGCAAAGGTAATTTGGTGTTCTCTAATAGAAACGTACACCCATCGAAGTCTTGTATGATCAATCTTTCGATCAATCCGCAAGGATCTCGCCGTCCACGTTTCTCTTTCTTCTTCTTCACACTGTCAAAGAACAGACCCTCATACCAATGGCATAAACGTCAAAATCATCACCCTAAATCAACAACAACAATCTATCTCACCGGACAAGCCCGGCAACAAAATCGCTGCCCAATTCAGGAAACACTCAATAAAACCAATCAGTCTCATCAGCGCTCCGGGGTTATAAGATCAGCAAACCAACCTGTCAACCACCAATTTCAACAAAAAACAAACTGTTTTTCGATGAAACATTTTCTTAAAACCAAGCGGACAGAGCCAGCTCATTTCCAAGAAAAACATTGATAAACCAAATAACGAGGCTTTACAATGCCCATTTGAAAAATAATTCATATTCTTCAAACAGTTACCTTATTAACAAATTCGAACTTACGTTTGAACACGATAACAAAGGTCTTGATGAATTTTGGTACTTGAAAGTACCCATCCATCTTCAATTGAAAGTCAAAGTTCTATTTATCTTTCAACCAGTTAACTGAGTGTCTACAGCATCTTGCGACGTCGTTTCTCTCAGTGCTGGGGGGTTATAGGGCTGGGCCTTTTCAGAGTCAACAGGTGCTGGGCAGAAAAATGAAGGTTTTTTGACAATCTCTATTGCTCACTTGCCCCCCTTAGCACAGGACCTCAGCAAAGCTGGGGTTTTGGGCCCCAAACCTTGGTCAAATCGATCATAATATAATTGGAAATACCGACGAAGTTTCGCCGCATTTGCCGCCCAATACAGCTTATGGTGGAGGTTTATATCCACGAGTGAGCGCCACACGATCATATGGTGCATTGAATATGGGTCCGAACTCGTGTCATAAATCGCCGGTCCGTTACACCAGAAGCAACTAATTTGGCGATCAAGCGCCAAGAACAGCACGCTAGAAGGCAAGTTACGTTTTGAACGCAGTTAAACGCAAACAAGATCGAGCACTTCTTAAGTCTGCCGGGTTCCGTGACGCTGCAGCATTAAGTGTGAATGTGCTGCGCTCGAAATTGCCCGAAAGCGGTGAGGTTTCTTTAAAATGGCTCAGCGGCACCATTTTAACTGGTTTGACTGGCGCGCTCCTAATGGCGGCGGTGCTTTATGTGTCGTTTGACGGCAAAGGCACATTTTCCACTCCTTATGATGCTCTAGGCATCGAGCCAGCCCCAACACCGACACAGGCTGTTGTGGTGATGAAGACCGATCGTGTCCGGCCTATTGCCGCTAGCCGTTCGGACAAAGAGACGATTGAAGCCTCGATCCGGGAAACTGTGGACGGCGTGGCCAAAATCAAGCGCCAGCCTTTTGAGCGCATCCGCGCCACATTGGCCACATCGGCGACCGCCCTTTCCCAAGACATCCCCGCCTACGATCCCGTGGCTTTATTGAGCCGCAACCAACCGGTGAGTTTGCCAAGTGACACGCGCACCATCAATACAGATATTTATGGGGCGGAAGTGGAAGGCGAAGTTACCGTTGTGCAAGCCTCTTTATCTCTTGTGAATGCGCCCAGGGCTTCAATTACCGATGCGATTGCCGCCGACTTCGTGCGCTCAACAGTGGAAGGCGCCTATACCGGTTTTGATGGTGCTGCCCTTGCATATGCATCAACAGACGTTGAAAACATCAACCCACTTTCAATTGTACGGGATGGATTTTCGTCAGTAGCAGAAAACGTCTCTATCGTGCCGCGCACCAATATTGATGGTTCCAATTCCATTTCACGAACTGAACGTGTGTTGACTGTGCGCAAGAATGCACCACTGGCAGATGTCTTGCTGAAAAACGGCTTCACCCAAGGAATGGTCGACAGCATTGAAGGTGCGATCAAGAATGTTTTCCCTTCAACCACGCTGAACAAGGGCCTCAAGCTGCGCATTCTGTTTGGAAGTGAAACCGGTGCTCCGACCCAACTGCCATATCGCATGAGTGTTTATACCAGCGCCGCCCAGCATATCGTCACCGTTGCCCGAACAGATAAGGGACAATATGTATTGGGGCTCGCGCCACCGGCCATCGACTTTCCTGAAAAGGATAGTGAAGAAATCGATGTTGCCAATCTTCCCTCGCTTTATCGCTCGATCTTTGAAACGGGCCGCAAGCATGACATCCCGGATGCAACCATTGAGCGCATAATCGCCATGTTTGCTTATGACTTGGACCTCACCAAAAAAATTAACGCCGGTGATTCTGTCGAATTGTTGTTTTCCGAACCAGACCAGCAAGGACAAAAGGAATTGCTTTATGTTGGCTTAAAACTGGCCAATGTTGAACGGCATATGTATCGGCACCAGTCCGACGACGGCATAGTGGATTATTTTGACGAGAACGGCCAAACCGGCAAGAAGTTCTTGATGCGTCGGCCGCTGCAGGGTGGGGGCAATCTGCGTTCGAATTACGGCTATCGCCGTCATCCGATCTTTAAAACCTATAAGCTGCACACCGGTGTTGATTTATCAGCAAAAACAGGCACACCAATTTATGCTTCCGGCGATGGCGTTGTTAAACGCGCGCAATGGGTTTCAGGCTATGGCCGTTTCGTTTCGCTTAGTCATGCCAATGGCTATGAAACTGCCTACGCGCATATGACCCGCATCGCAGAAGGTATGAAACCAGGCGTTCGCGTTCGACAGGGGCAGGTCATTGGTTATGTTGGCTCCACCGGCTATTCAACCGGCCCTCACCTCCACTTCGAAATCAAAATCAACGGCCGCACGGTTGACCCACTCAAAGTGCGTTTGCCACGCGACAAGGCTTTGCCCAATAAATATCGCCGGAAATTTGAGCAAACGATCGCCCAAATCCAAGAACTCATGGGCCGCGAGCCCAACCCCATAAACGTCGCAGAGCGGTAGAACCCCACCGCTCCCAAATCGTGTTGCCTAAGAGGCTATATATTCGCGCATCGCCGCCGCTTCGCGTTCGGCCTGCTCGATTTTGCGTTTGACCAAATCACCGATGGAAATCATACCAACCAGCTTGCCGCCATCCACAACAGGCATATGCCGGATGCGCTTTTGGCTCATAATGCCCATCAGTTCATCCACTGTGGCTTCCATATCGCAAGTAAATGGATCCGGGGTCATACATTTCCCAACCGCGCCTTCAAGTGCTGAAGCACCCGATTCGCGCAATCGGCGCACGATATCGCGCTCGGAAAGAATACCACAAAGTTCGCCAACATCACCCAGAACCAAAACAACACCAATGTTGTGTTCACCCAGAATATCAACGGCCTTGGCCACCGTATCTGAACGTGTCACTGTGAGAACGTTACTGCCCTTCGCGTGAAGAATATCGCTAACTTTCATTTGCATTTCTCCTTTCGACAAATTGAGTGTGCGTTATTAATGAAAGTTCGGCAAGACGGCAAAATCACACATTTCCAATAATCGGCCCAACCTAGACGTCCGCATCACCGTCAAAATAGTCCAGCCCCTGCTCAGCCCGACCAACAAAAGCAAAAGCAGATTGCCCATGCCGACGGGTTTTCCCGCCGCCGCTCATCACGGCGAACTTGCCCGTATCTGGATATTCACAAACATCAACATCGGCTTTGGACGATATCGCGAGATATATCAGCGGCTCGTTCCCCCTATTCCACAATTGATGCGCAAATTCTGCGCCACCAACCGGGGCACCCAACACATCTCCCGCTTGCACTTCATGGATAGTGTCGCCAAATCGATATTCTCCGCTTCCAGACAGAACAATGAACATCTCATCCTCAGCATGATGCACATGATAAGGACATGCCGTTTTGCCTGGCGGCACAACAGTATAGGCGGCCCCAAGTTTGGTCAGCCCCAGCGCTTTGGCAACTGGCGCATCGTATGATTCATAGGATTTGCCGTGCGAGAACGGTATGGTCTCTAAGTCTGCCAACCGCACAAAGGCTTTAACGTCATCACCCATTATTCACCCCAAACTGCCATTTCATTGCCACTAGGTTCTTTAAAGTGAAACCGGCGTCCACCGGGAAAGGCAAAAATGGGACGCACGATTTCACCGCCACCCGCCTCAATTTGGGCTAGTGCCGCTTCCAAATCATCAGCTTTAAGCACAACAAGCGGCTTGGTTACCGCGTCTTTGGTGCCATCCATACCCCCGTCAAGGCCCGCATTGTCGAATGAAAAATACTCCGGCCCATAGTCGGTGAACTTCCACCCGAGCGCCTTTGCAAAAAAGTGCTTGGAGGCGGTCAAATCTGAACCGGGCAGTTCCACATAATCAATTTTTAATAGAGTTGGCATGTCAGCTCCCTTTGCGTTTGTTACGCATTCCTTTGATGTTTTCTATATTGGGATCAGCTACAAATTGCGCATATCGATCCCCCTCAACGGGGTAAATCGCAACCCGACCTTTTTCGTCGTGGTGCACGCCCCAGCCAAATGTTTTGACCAAGGGCGACACCCGCAAACAGGGTTGGCCTTTTGCAAAGAACGCCACTTTTTCTGCGTCCCATTCTTTTTGCGAAAGACCACGTCGGTCGGCATAGATGCCAAAAAGCAATTCATCACTTGTTATTTGATAGGGGGCATTGATCAATCGCTCATACTGCATGGCGGCGATTGTGCCTGCGCGTGTTGGTGAAGTGCCAACCATTGCTGCGCTATCGGGCGAGACCTGAATAAACGCATTCTCGTAATTGGTTGTGTGCTTGCTCACTTTTCGCCCCCGTCTCTTGTTCTTATTTTGTTCTAATATTGCCAATCCAACCTGTCAACGCCTCAAACAGCTTTAGCGCAACATGGCGCAAGCCATTTGCGGGATAAGAGATTGGGAGCACGAGGCGCATATTGGCTCGTTTGAGTAGAGTAAAAATGAGACAATAAACGCCTCGTGCAACTAAGTTTTAGCGCATATTTTGAAATACCCCGGGGTGCTAAACCCTTCTATCCCCTTTTCAAGCACACCATCAAAACTGCTTTGATCTCTTTGGATCATTTGATGATCACCTTTTGAAAGGTGAAGGTGAGAAACAATGCCCACCATGCGACTTACAGCTGCCCTCGGTGTCGGGCTGGATAAATCAACATAAACGATATGAAGGGCGACCCCTGTCATATCTTAGCCTCTTCCTTTGGTGATTGGGTTCAGCGCCATATTGGACTTGTTCGCCTCCCCATTTTCACCGCCCGAATGCTCGTCAGCACCCCAAAGGCTTCAAAGAAGATGAGGGCAGTATGGCATGGGGTGAAAGGACGGGGATAAGATTTTGATTATTGTAGGGGGCAAACCGCAACGTCTACAAAGCGACCAAAATAACCTTCACTGAAGCTATCCCCGTATCGGCTGGTGCTCAATGCGATTGTGTTGCCATTGATTTTGTTAGCTGGCACTATCCCAAGCGTGGATATTGCGGTTGAGGCCGGGATTATACGATCTCCAGCACAACCGTGGGCAAACGGGTGATGCTTCAAAGAAGCTCCTCAGCAAGCCAGTTGTTGGCATTGACCATGGAGACAATTATGAGAGCTATTCGTTTCATCAGATTTGTGCTGCTGGCGATAATCGCTCTTTTTATCGTCGCTGTGATTGCGCTCTATGTTTATCAGCCATCGCCGCCCGACCGCTTCAGCTTCTCAGACGAAGGCGAAACAATACCCCTACCCGATGGCCGCCAACTCGCCTGGACTGATAGCGGTGATCCGAATGGCCGACCAATATTTTATTTCCATGGGGGACCTGGGTCGCGGATCGAGGCCCAATTATATGACGCGGCCAATAAAGAGTTGGGGATCAGGATGATCGCACTCGACCGTCCGGGTTATGGTCGCTCGGATTTTCAGCCGGGCCGCTCTTACCTTGATTGGGCGGACGATGTGCAGGCCGTGGCGGACCAACTTGCAATTGAACGGTTTGCCGTCATCGGTTTCAGCTCTGGCGGACCCTACGCGGCCTTGGTTGCGCATGAAATGCCTGAAAGGCTCAGCGTTGTGGCAATTGTCGCCGGCGAGGGCCCCTACCTTCATGCCGACTATCCCTGGGCAGCACTAAGCGAGCAAAGCTTTGGTGCGTCACCGGTCAACAATATATTCATGTTCAGTGCAAAATATGCGCCGTTTGTGATGCGCAGCTTTTTCCGATTAATGCGGATCATGATCTTTGCCGATCCAATCGGTGTGATGCAAAGCTCGGGCGGCGAGATTTTATCGGACCGCGACCTTCAAATGTTTACACGCGATGAATATGCGTTGGCGCAAGTCGAGGCTTTGCGTCAAGGCGCCGCTGGCCCCAGTCACGACTTCACGCTGGAGCGTCGCGACTGGCCCTTTGCGTTGGAAGATATCAACGCGCCAGAAGTGCTGGTGTTTCACGGGCAGGATGATGGTGGGGTTGATCCGGCAGTTGCCACTTTCGTCTGTGGTCTCATCCCAGCCTGCGGTAAGACAGTGATGTTCCCCGGCGAAGGCCACTCGGTCCTCTACCATCGTTACAATGAGATCGCCGGTGCAATCCTGTCCGCGTGGAAGGATTAACAGCGCATTTCACCCGAAGAAACCAAAACGCGGCCCTTTAAGACACAGTCAAAATTTAAATTGTTGGCCCAAAGCTAACCTTGAACGTGCCGCCATACCTTTCATCCTCGGGCTTTCCCGGGATGACGAATAATGGTGTGAAAAGCGCGGCGCGAACCGTTAGCACAAACATCATGCCGCAGCGCAAAACGACCCCGGATCAAGTCCGGGGCGGTACGAGGGGAAAAGCGCACCGACATCCGCACCGTCCCGCACTTGATGCGGGACCAAAAAGATCAAGGACAGTATGCCCCCATTTGGCATTCCCGGCCTAGAGCCGGGTTCAAAAACGCATATTCTAATATAGACGTCTTGCCCCCCACCAGCTGCGCATAAAGCCTAAACATACCCATTCCCCAGGACGGAATTGATTCTATACCAAGCGGTCGCATAGGTTTGGCGCAACTAAGGAGTATCAACATGACCCAAACCCGCCTCTACGCCCTGCTCGCCCTTGTTGGGCTGATATTGCCTTGGTCGCAATATGTGCCATTCATCCAAAACGAGGGACTAAACCTACCGCTGTTCATCAGCCATGTTGTCGCCAACGGCCCGACCATCGGCTTCACGCTGGATATCGTTTGGGCAACATTTGTGTTTTGGATTTGGAGTTTTTCCGATTCACGAAAGCACAATGTGCCGCACTGGTGGGCGGCGTTCTTGGCAGGTTTATGTTTGGGACTGTCCGTGGCGCTGCCACTTTATTTGGCGGTTAGGGCCGCGAATTCTTCCGCGCGCGGCGCAGCCAACGCGTAAAAGCAATAATCGCCCAAATGCCCTCGGCAATAAGAAATGGAACTGAGCCAATCAACCAAGCGTAAAACGCTGCCATGGCGCAGCCAAAGGCGAACAGCAAAACGAAAAGCGGATGCCGATCCTCCAACGCATAGGATCCAACCATAATGATCACAGCAATCAACCCTAAATATTCAATCATATGGTCTCCTAAAGACAATTCCAGATGGCTTGCAACTCTTAATAGACCTGCGCATTATTGCAAAACAATCGAAGTTGGGGGAGCATGATGGCACTGTCGAGCGCTGCGCAAGAGATTTACGATAGAATCGATAAGCAAAACCCAAGAATGGGTGACGTCAAAAAACTTGCGACCGCGATCAAGCAGGACCATTCGCTGGCGCTTGAGTTGTGGTCCACGGGCGAGTTTGGCCCACGCCTTGTCGCAACACTCATTCTGAATAAAGCAGAACTTTCAAAAGAATCGATTGAACAACTTGCAGCAGACATTGCAAACCATCCACCAAGCGAGCGCGACAAGCTTTCTGAATGGTTGATGGCCCATCAATTGATGAAGTCCAAACGCACAACTGCCTTGCTGGAAAGCTGGGAACATCATGCTTCGCCGTTGCTCAGGCGCTTGTTTTGGTACCATCAAGGGCGTTTAAGATGGACGGGCAAAGTGCCGCCCAACAACACCCTACAACTTCTCACCTCGCTCGAAAATAATCTCGGTAAAGAAGACCCACAAGTGCAGTGGGCCATGAATTTCACCGCCGGACAAATCGGCATTCATGACCCCCAATATCGCGACCAATGTATTGGGTTGGGTGAACGATTGGGGCTGTATAAAGGTGATCATACCTCAGCTGGTTGCACGCCAAATTATTTGCCCGAGTTTATTCGGATTGAAGTTGGTAAGCTGAAATAACCATCACGCAAAACCAACATATGCCCGGCATCATTTGATACCGAGCATATGCTGATCGTTGATTTTGGCGACGCATCATTGCGACGCCAGTGCAGTTTGAAGGATTATTGAGCCGCTTCTTGAACAGAAGCGTCAGGGTCAATCACCAAACCCGTTTCAGTTGCGCTAACGTGCACAGTTTGCCCGTCGGCAATCTCGCCAGCCAAAATCTTCTCGGCCAACTCATCTTGCAATACCCGCTGGATCACCCGTTTCAGAGGTCGTGCGCCATATGCGGGGTCATACCCCTCATTAGCAATCCAATCGCGGGCCGCATCGTCAAGTTCAAGCGTAATATCGCGCTCAACCAATAGCTTGCGCAAATAGCCCAATTGAATATCCACAATGGCGCCCATATCTGAGCGGGCCAAACGGTGGAACAGCAAGATCTCATCAACCCGGTTCAAGAATTCAGGACGGAAGCTTGCCCGCACAGCGTCAAGCACTTTACCGCGTACCAATTCAACCGATTCGCCTTCTTTTTGTTCAACCAAATATTCAGCACCAAGGTTTGATGTCATGATGATCAGCGTATTGCGGAAATCAACCGTGCGGCCATGTCCGTCGGTCAACCGACCATCGTCCAATACCTGCAACAAAACGTTGAACACATCCGGGTGGGCTTTTTCGATCTCGTCAAACAAGATCACCTGATAAGGCCGACGGCGAACCGCTTCGGTCAACACGCCCCCTTCATCATACCCGACATATCCCGGAGGCGCGCCGATTAAGCGGGCCACGGAGTGTTTTTCCATGAACTCAGACATATCCAAGCGCACCATTGCGGTGTCATCATCAAACAAAAATTGCGCCAATGCTTTGGTCAGTTCGGTTTTACCCACACCAGTTGGCCCAAGGAAAATGAATGAGCCCATGGGCCGGTTCGGATCTTGCAACCCAGCCCGTGAACGACGCACGGCTTTTGAAACAGCGGTCACCGCTTCAGATTGACCAACAACACGTTTGGCCAAATCATCTTCCATGCGCAACAGCTTGTCGCGCTCGCCCTCAAGCATTTTATCAACCGGCACGCCGGTCCAACGCGACACCACTTGAGCCACGTGCTGAGGGGTCACCACCTCTTCCACCATGCTGGTGGTTTCAGCGCTGCCCGATTCGTCCTCGGCCGCTGCAATTTTACGCTCAAGTTCGGGAATTAGCCCATAAGCCAATTCACCCGCTTTGGCCAAATCGCCTTGTCGCTGTGCGTTTTCCAAATCCGTCCGGGCATGATCGAGCTGTTCTTTAAGCTTTTGCCCCGCACCCAAACGGTCTTTTTCTGCAACCCACCTTTGGTTAAGCGCATCTGCTTGTTCTTCCAGATCACTCAATTCAGTTTCAAGCTTGTCCAAACGAGACTTAGACGCATCATCCGTTTCTTTTTTCAGCGCTTCGCGTTCAATTTTTAATTGAATGATTCGGCGGTCCAACTCGTCCAATTCTTCAGGCTTGCTGTCCACTTGCATGCGCAACCGGGCTGATGCTTCGTCCATCAAATCAATGGCTTTGTCCGGCAAAAACCGATCTGTGATGTAGCGATTAGACAAAGTAGCGGCTGAAACCAAAGAGCCGTCAGAAATCCGCACCCCGTGGTGCAACTCATATTTCTCTTTTAGTCCGCGCAAAATCGAAATTGTATCTTCAACAGTTGGCTCAGAAACAAACACAGGCTGAAACCGACGGGCCAAAGCGGCGTCTTTTTCCACGTGTTTTTGATATTCGTCGAGGGTTGTTGCACCCACGCAGTGCAATTCACCCCGCGCCAATGCTGGCTTTAACAGGTTTGATGCATCCATCGCCCCATCCGATTTGCCGGCACCCACCAATGTGTGCATTTCGTCGATGAACAGAATGATATTGCCGTCCGCAGACGTCACTTCGTTCAAAACCGCTTTGAGGCGTTCTTCAAACTCCCCACGATATTTCGCACCAGCAATCAGCGACCCCATATCAAGCGAAAGCAATGACTTACCCTTGATTGATTCGGGCACGTCTCCATTGACGATTCGCAGTGCCAAACCTTCGGCAATCGCGGTTTTACCCACGCCCGGCTCACCAATCAGCACTGGATTGTTTTTCGTCCGACGTGACAGAACTTGGATAGCCCGGCGAATCTCTTCGTCTCGACCAATCACTGGGTCCAATTTACCTTCGCGAGCGGCTTCGGTGAGATCGCGCGCATATTTTTTCAATGCATCATAGCTTTCTTCTGCGCTCTGACTGTCAGCGGTGCGCCCTTTGCGCAACTCGTTGATGGCATCATTCAACCCATTGGCCGTAACGCCCGCAGATTTAAGCAATTTGCCCGCATCACTGTCTTTTTCGATCACCAAGGCGAGCAACAAACGCTCAACGGTGACAAAAGAATCACCGGCCTTGTCTGCAGCTTTTTCAGCTGTTTCAAAAACCCGCGCCATTTCGCGGCTCATGTAAAGCTGACCACCGCCCCCAGAAACAGAAGCGATTTTGTTCAAACCCGCAGCCACACTGGCGCGCAGGGCTTTTGAATTGCCACCGGCGCGATCAACAAGACCAGAGGCCATGCCCTGATCATCGTCCAAAAGGACTTTCAATAGGTGGATGGGGGAAAACTGTTGGTGCCCAGCAGAAAGAGCACCAGTTTGCGCTGACTGAACGAATCCACGCGCACGTTCGGTATATTTTTCAATATTCACGTT
>NZ_CAKZPW010000031.1:0-5416 GCF_937139385.1 uncultured Maritalea sp.
TTGAAGGCCGCGCCGCTGAAGCTGGCCTGTTTGAAGCCTATAAACTTGGGGTGGGCGACCCTGTTGCGCTTTCTGCTGAGCATGGTCTTGGCCTTGCCGACCTTTATCACATTGTAGCAACGGCTATTGAAGCGGCCGCTGAAGTGCTTGAGGAAGGCAAAGAAGAGTTTGAGAAGGCCGTCGCCCAGCTCGACGAATCCATGATGCCAGAAATCAACGTGGAGTTGGACGAAGACGGCAAAGGCGTTGAAGACGGCAAGGGCACATATGACCCAACGCGTTTCCTAAACGTTGCGATTGTTGGCCGCCCAAATGCCGGTAAATCAACCCTGATCAACAAAATGGTTGGCGAGGAACGTGTGTTGACCGGTCCCGAAGCCGGTATCACCCGCGACGCGATTATGGTGCCGTGGGAATGGCAGGGCCGGACCATCAACTTGGTGGACACCGCCGGTATTCGCAAGCGCGCCAAAGTGCAGGAAAAGCTCGAAAAGCTTTCCGTGGCCGATGCGCTGCGCTCCATTCAATATGCCGAAGTTGTTGTGCTGATGCTCGATGCAACAGTGCCGTTTGAAAAACAAGATTTGCAACTTGCCGATTTGGTGGAACGCGAAGGCCGTGCCTTGGTGATCGCGCTCAACAAATGGGACTTGGTAAAGAACAAGCAAGAACACCTCAAAGACATGCAAGAATCATGTGAGCGTTTGCTACCACAGCTTAAAGGCGTGCCGCTGGTTACGCTTTCTGGCCTGCGCGGCAAAAACATCGATCGCTTGATGGAATCGGTGCTAAAGGTAGAAAAGACTTGGAATTCAAGGATTTCCACCGCCCGCTTGAATCGATGGTTGATGGAAAAGACCGAAAGCCATCCACCCCCAGCGGTTTCCGGCCGCCGCTTGCGCTTCCGCTATATGACCCAAGCCAAAACCCGGCCACCGAGTTTCATCATCTTCTCATCGCGCCCAGATGCGGTGCCAAAATCTTACGAACGCTACCTGACCAACGGTCTGCGCGAAGCCTTCAATTTGGCTGGCGTCCCCATCCGCATGTGGTTGCGCGGTGGCGATAACCCTTATCACGATAAGGAAAAAGCGAAGCGGTATTAGGCGGTTGACCGGTCTAATATTCTTGCCAACTTTAGCCGTTCACGTTATGTTCTCATGTGAATCGTTTGAGAAAGACCGTGTCGATGTCTAAAATTGCCTTATTGCTCACCCAAGGTTTTGCTGATTGGGAATATGCCCTAATTGGCGGAACCGCAGGCCCGTTTTACGGGCTTGAAGTTCAATATTTCACTCCAGTTGCCGGACAAGTCCGCTCGCAAGGCGGCTTAAGCGCACAGGTTTCTGAAAACCTAGACAACTTGCAAGACTGGCAACCAGACGCACTTGTTGTTGTAGGTGGTATGATCTGGACGACGGATCAATCGCCGGATATCCGAAACCTGCTCAACCAACAACACTCTAGTGGGACTGTGGTCGCTGGAATTTGTGGCGGAACCCTCGCGCTGGCGCGTGCTGGCCTGCTAAATGAGGGGCCGCACACGTCTAATGATCTAGATTATCTCACTCAAAATGCACGGGACTATGCGGGGACTGAACACTACCTCAAAAGCCCGTCCGCAGTCTCAGCGAACCGTATTATAACTGCCCCCGGCACCGCTCCCGTAAGCTTTGCCGCCGCCGTCTACGATAGTATTGGCATGGATCAAAGTACAATCGCGCAATTCAAAGCCATGATGGCCGCTGAATTTGGGTCAGATCTGAACGCTACCTGACCAACTGTCTACGGAGAAGCCTTCAATTTGGCTGGCGTCCCCATCCGCATGTGGCTACGCGGTGGCTATAATCCTTATCACGATAGGAAAAAGCGAAGTGGTTTTAGGCTGGGTTTTTGCCGAAATCTAGTTTGGGGGGCCTCAAACCCGCTGTGCAAACGCTGCCGCAAATCCACTGCCGATCAACCCAAACGCCGAACCAAACTTCAAGGTTTGCTGTCCGCCACGGCTTTCAAACAGCAGTTTGGTGTGCGATGCCAAAACGGCGATTATGGAAAACATCACAAACACCATGCTCAGGAACAAAGGCCCCAGCAACATCAATTGCGGCCAAAAGGCTTGGTTGGGGTCAATAAACTGCGGGAAGAAGGCCACAAAAAAACCGATGGCTTTTGGGTTGAGCAGCGTGGTGCCCAGCCCTTGCAAGTAGGGTGAAGCTGACGCTTCAGCTGCCGCAACATCCACATCTGCGCTCGCCCGCAATTGCTTGATCCCAAGATAAATCAAATATGCAATGCCCGCCCATTTCACCGCGTTAAACAGCAAAACCGAACTTTGCATCAACGCCCCAAGGCCCAACAAGCTAAGCGAAATCAGAATTGTATCGGCGGAAATCACCCCGGCGCTGTACTTTATCCCCGCCATTGCCCCACGTCTGAGGCTGACGACCAGCAGCAGAATAATCGATGGGCCCGGTGAAAGGGTGATGACGATGGTCGCAATGATGAAGCCTAAGAGCATTTTGCTGTCTCCGTTGTTCCTCATGCTGACACGAGTTTAGCGGCTTGAGAAATTCATTTTTTGGATGTGGCATCACAAGAATTGATGACGGCAGCCTGACTATCACTTTCACACATGCTTAGTTCCTCCATCGTCATCCTCGGGCTTGACCCGGGGATCCATTTGGCTGTGCTGCTTGTCGCAACGTTGGTCACATACAGGCAGCTTTACCCCATGCCGATTCATCATGGACCCTCGGGTCAAGCCCGAGGGTGACGAGAGGGATATGGAAGAAGTTGACGAGCGAGGCAAAGACGAGGGCAATGCGCAAGATTACTTCCTGCCCGTTATCCCTGTGTAGGCAGGGATCCAGGCCGGAGCAAACCAAGAGTGCCTTTCCTAAGGATGTTCTCTCCTGGATCTCTGCCGATATCCGGGATGACGCGCGGGGGAGTGGTAGTGTTGGCTGTTCAATGATTGCTTTGCCCACCAAGTGCAGGGCCGAACCCGTTGTGCTGCAGTATGGTCCCGCATCAAGTGCGGGACGGTGCAAGTTGAAACCACATCACCCACACTTGATGCGGCGTCTAATGATCCAAACGCAACACCCAACCTCATGGAGAGCCTGTCGAACCATGAATGCTGTGCTGTGCGGTTCATCCTTCGACAAGCTCAGGATGAGGGCAATGCGCAAGTTTGCATCATGGGAGAGACAGCGCACGTTGAAACCACATTTCCCGCCCGTACCGCCCCGCACTTGATGCGGGGCCATTTCAGCTCAAATACGAAAAAACTTATCCTCCCCCAGAAAACACATGCCAATATTATCGCACCTGAGTTTGAAGCCGTGCAGATCACTGACGAGTGAGGGGCGGCGAACAGAGGCCCATAATCTGCTCACTTAAAATGTGCGCAGGAACGGCTAAAGTTCAAAACTCAGGGGATGGCTGAGCAACAAGACGTTTGTTGTTCGCACGAATTGAATTTGACCAGTCCGACACCGAGGATAACCGTAAACCGCTGGTGGTTTGATGACCATCCGAAACTTTTGACAGGCCGAGCAGTCAATGCTTCATCACGGCTCTGTGGCGTTGGTAAGGGGATAAAAGGGTTTAGCACCCCGGGTTGAAATCAATTCGTGCAGCGGTCATTTGCGCGAGGCGTTTTACGTCTCCTCATTCACTACCCTATTCGAGACGAAAAACCGCCTCGCGCCTTGCAAACTCGATCAGCTCCGCGAAGAAAGTTCGGCGGAGGCAAACCCGCAGGTGCCATAAACGCGATTGACCAAAATCTCCACCAAGCCTAAGGTTCGTGCTTTACCATCCCATTTCGAGGTTCCTCAAATGACATTCGCAACCCTTGCGACATATTGTATTGCGCTTGCTATTGCAGTGGCCATTCCTGGCCCTGGCGTTTTGGCGCTGATTGGCACGGCCCTTGGTGGCGGCTTAAAACGCGCGATGCCGATGATCATCGGGATTGCATTTGGCGATACAACGTGGTTGGTGATGGCCGTTTTGGGGCTCGCCGCCATTAGTGAAATCTATGCGGAAGCGTTTACCGTTATTCGCTATATTGGCGTTGCCTATCTCTTGTTTTTGGCGTGGAAGTTTTGGACCAACACATCCGAACTCAAAGCCGATGAAGGGTCGTCAAAACGCTCTGGTTTTGCATCCATGCTAAACGGTTATTTGATCACCATGGGCAATCCCAAACCAATGTTCTTCTATTTGGCTTTGGTGCCAGTGCTTTTGGATTTGAGCGCGTACGGCGCAGGTGAACTATCAATCGTTGTTGTGGCGACATTCTTTATTCTTGTGACGGTTTTGACACCATATGCGTTACTGGCATCAGGCGCGCGCGAATGGCTTAAGTCTTCGCGCGTTTATAAAATCATGAACCGCACCGCCGCCGCGCTGATCGGCACTGCCGCCATCGTGATCGGGCTGCGGGCGCACTAAAATGGCCCGTGTGCACGTTGAGTGGGGCGAACGGGCGCTCGACGCTGACGCGCAAACGGCGGTGATTGTTGATTGCCTCAGCTTTTCGTCAGCCCTCAGCGTGGCTTGTTCACGCGGGGCAACCGTCTACCCATTTGGGTTGCGCGACGGGGCAAAACGCTTTGCGCAATTGCTGGATTTACAAATTGTTGGCAAGCGAAAAGGGCAAGGTCTGTCGCTTTCGCCACCTTCGTTGAACCAGCTAACAGAGGGGCAACGCATTGTCTTGCCCTCGCCAAATGGCTCCAACCTGACGCTGTTTGCGCGCCAAAAACATGTGTTGAGCGGCGCGTTGCGCAATGCAAAATCCGTCACAGAAGTCGCACAGCGCTTGGGCGAGAATGTGATCATTGTAGCAGCAGGCGAACGTTGGCAAACAGACGGCTCATTGCGCCCTGCATTTGAAGATTGGATCGCCGCAGGTGCAATCGCTTCTTATTTCAGCGATGGGTGGGACTTGAGTGCCGAAGCAAAACTTGCTGTTGCCTCATTCCAATCCCTTGCTGGAAATCTATATGACAGCCTTGCTGATTGTCTATCTGGCAAAGAACTAATCGAGCGCAGGTTTGTTGAAGATGTGGAATGGGCCGCGCAGCTGGATGTGAGCGACGTTGTGCCCACTTTAATGCGCGAAGCGCGCACCTATCGTGAGATTGGTTTGAAAGGCAATGATGTACCCTCAGAAACTGTCTTAGATATGCAAGTTTGCCGGTACGAAAGTCGTTGATTTATTCAAATTCACAGTCGTAAAAGCCGCGCTCAATATTGATCGCACCGCCACCATCAAGACAGGAATCAACAATCAACCACCGCTCAATATGCATGCCCAGCCAAATACCAAGACACAAAAGGATCACGCCACCAAAGACGAACCCAAAGCGCTTCATAATGGCCGATAAGCATCTGTGCGAATGTC
>NZ_CAKZPW010000032.1:0-5751 GCF_937139385.1 uncultured Maritalea sp.
TGGCGCGAGACATTGAATTGTCTCTACACATATTCTTCTAGCGCTTAACAGAGCCATTCACTGTCTCGCGCGTCGCAAATATTATCCCTTCGCATGGAAACATGGCGAAGGTGTTGGTGTTTGGGATAACGAAAAGCCATAGTGATAAAGCCATCCCCCCACCCTTAATCCCTCCCCACCAGGGTCATCCCTGCGTAGGCCGGAGCGGCGCGAGCATGGAAAATGCATTGCACAATGGGGCACCAACAGGCGGGGGTGCCGGGGTAATGAGCGCAGCGCATGACGGCGGCGTGAAAAAACCGCCCAATCTCCCTCCCCCTGGTGGGGAGGGATTTAGGGTGGGGTGACAAACGCTAAGCGGCCTTGGCGCTCACCGCTTCTGAAATCCAACCGCCACCTAGAACTTCGGTATTGGGACTGTCATCTGCGTAAAACACACAAGCCTGCCCCGGCGAAACGCCATGCTCTCCGCCCACTAATTCCACCTCAACAATGCCATCCACAACGCTCAAGCGTGCAGGCTGTGGTGGGCGAGTTGAGCGAACCTTCGCTTCAATTTCAATCGGGCCGTCGCGTTCAATATCTGCGAGAGACTTTGCGCCAAGCCAATTCACTTGCTTCAACCGCACCGACCGGGTGGCCAAAGCTTCATATGGACCCACTATGACTTGTTTCGTGTCTGGATCCAATTTGACCACATACAAAGGGTCGGGCGCAGAAATGCCCAGGCCTTTTCGTTGTCCAATCGTATAATGGATGATGCCCTTATGCTCGCCCAAAACCCGGCCATCCAAATGCACGATTTCGCCGCCCTCCATTGCATCGGGCCGAAGTTTGGCGATGATTTGCGCATAATTGCCGTTTGGCACAAAACAAATGTCTTGGCTATCGCTTTTCTCGGCGACCACCAAACCCATATCCCGGGCAATATCACGCACCGCATCCTTGGTCATGCCACCCAATGGAAAGCGCAAATAATCCAACTGCTCTTGATCTGTGGCAAACAGAAAATAGCTTTGATCGCGCGCGTGATCGTTTGGGCGGAACATGCCCCAGCGGCCATCCTTTTCAAGCGATTGAATATAGTGACCCGTCACCAAAACATCAGCGCCAAGCTCTTTCGAAACACGCATAAGATCGACAAACTTCACAGTTTGATTGCACTTCACGCAAGGGATTGGAGTTTCACCACGCACATAACTGTTTGCAAAATCATCAATCACCGCCTCACGGAACCGGCTTTCGTAATCGAGCACATAATGGGGAATACCAATAGCTGCCGCCACCCGGCGGGCGTCATGAATATCTTGACCCGCGCAACACGCACCTTTGCGGTGCATGGCTTCGCCATGATCATAAAGTTGGAGGGTTACGCCAAGGGTCTCATATCCCTCTTGCGCCATAAGTCCTGCCACAACAGAACTATCTACGCCACCAGACATAGCCACCACGACGCGGGTGTCCTCGGGGCGCTTATTTATTCCAAGCGAATTCATTTTTTTCTCCATCCAAATTGGGGTTAAGGGCCAACGGATGGGGCGATTTACCAACTTTGGCGACGAAAAACAACGGTTTTTGCTATTCTTGAGATTACTAACATCGGCATTTTCTGCCCCCTGCCACGCAAAACTTGCCCTTCCCAACGCAATTTCTCAAGCAAAAACAAATGCAAAACTGACCAACCAACTGAATTTACTGACATATCTCAAGAGCCAAAAACTGGCCCGCTACTTGCATAAATGTGGGTGGACACATGTCACAAGTTTCGATGAGTGGGTAAAAAACGTGCAATTTGGTTTATCAGCAACGGCGAGTTTTCCAGGCTTTGATCTGGCAGGCGAAATAACGACCAGTACCAATGGTGCAAAACCTGGCCAGCCCGGCGAAGGCGGAACAGGCTTTGAAGCGCTCTTGGCCGCACTTGTTGGTGGCAACGCCAACAGTCCAACCACGCTCAACATCAAAGAATTGAACGTTGATGGAGTGTCCCCAGAAAGTCAGGACATTATCGATGCTTTGGCCGGAATGGCCGAAGCCTTGGTGCCGCTGGCAAACGCATTTGACAAACTGCAGATCCCAACAACCGAGCAGTTAAATCAAGCACAAGCGGCTCTGGGCAAACTTGTACAAAGCATCAACGCACATCCAAACCGCCCAGAATTATCCATCAAGGGTCCCATCGGCTCGTTTGCTGCACAATTGTCTCAGCTGCAAAAAGCGGGCAATGATGCGAACAAAGAAGGTGCCAGCGATTTTGCCAAAGTTGGCAATCTGATGGAACGGCTAGACAAACTTTTAAGCCAGATGACGGGCGCAGCACCGAACCCAGGCCAAGACGGAACTGGTGAAAAACCGGCTCTAAGCATTCATCAAATGGTGGATCGGCTTAATCAATTGGCACAAAAGCTGCCCGCATTGTCGGCACAATTCTGGGGCCAACTATCATTTGGAAATTCCATTCTTGAGGCGCAAACATCAAACGAACAGAAAACAATATTTGCGGCCGGTCAAGCTGATGAGCTCCGTGAGCCAGCGCCGGAAAGACAACAAGCTAGCACACCGGCTATCAAACTTGGCACAGTCGACGGATCCACGCCTAAAACCCAGCCAGCAAATCTGGCCGTTACCCCCCTCACACAAAATGCCTTGACTGCACAAAAGCAAGCCGCGCCCGGTGCACGTCAACAGTCAACAACACTGCCCACAGGTGATCAAACAACGCTTCAACAAGTTACCGCCGGCACCCAGTCGACCACACCAGTGCCAACGAACAGCCAAGACGGGGCTGAGCCCGACGTGTTGGCCCAATTGGCCACGCTTGGACAACAACAAAATACGGAAGCGAAAAAACTACAGAACGCCCCCACAACTGCTGCATTTTCTGACGCACTTGCCAATGATGAAGGTACAGACGCGCAACTACCCCGCATGACTTTTGCTCAGGCAACTCGCGAAGCAAATCTGCAAGCCAACAACGCTTATCCTGAAGCAAACCGGCAAGCACTTGCTGCGGCAGCGACAGCGCCATTGCCCACAGAGTTAGACGCTGTTGAAACCGGCACCGAGAAGCTGTTGGCACAACATAAGATTGACACTTTCCAACAACAGACCAATCTAATCGATGCAGCGAAAAGCCAAACAGCTGGACGCCAAGTCAACATACCGGGCGTTGCATTTGAAATAGTCCGCCAATTCCGCGCTGGCATGCAGCGATTTGAAGTTCGATTGGACCCACCTGAGATGGGGCGAATTGAGGTGCGCATGGAAGTTGACGGCAATAATGTTACAGCCCGAATGGTCGTTGAACGCGCAGAGACACTAGATCTCCTGCAACGCGACGCCCGTGTGCTTGAGCGCGCATTGCAGCAGGCAGGGCTAAATGCTGAGCGTGCAAACTTACAATTCTCACTCAAGCAAGATGGGCAGAGCGCGGGCCAAAACTTCCAAAATCAAGGACGTGAGCAAAACACGTCAAAATCCGCCGCACTAGATGCTTCAATTGAAGAACAAACTCGACTAAGCGAAACCACTATTTATCGCGGAACAACTGGCCCTGGCGGCCTCAATTTATGGGTTTAGGAGCTTAAAATGGAACTCGCACCATCGAGTGGCATTGGCGCCACAAAGTCTGAACTCGCAAGCTCTCGCAAAACCATTGCGGGTAACTTCAACACGTTTCTGAGCATCCTAACCACCCAACTCAAAAACCAAAACCCGCTCGACCCGATGGACACCAATCAGTTCACTTCGCAAATGGTGGAGTTTACAGGTGTTGAACAACAGCTAAAAACCAACGAGTATTTGGAAGCGCTGATTAAAGCAAATGAAGGTGCCTTTGCCTCTCAGGCAGTTTCCTATATCGGAAAAGCCGTCACTGCTTTTGGTGACAGCGCTGACCTTAAGGACGGCAAGGCTGAGTGGACTTACGGTCTAACGTCTGACGCGCCAGAGAGCAAAGTGACCATCAAAAACTCAGCTGGCGCAGTTGTTTATACAGACGACGTGGCTATGACCCAAGGTGAACACACCTACACCTGGGACGGCAAGGGACCGGACGGTGCATCGTTGCCCGAAGGACGATATAGCATCGATATTGAAGCTAAAAACACAGATGGCAAGATCATCGACAATTACACAATGACCAAAGGAATTGTTGAAACTGTCGACTTTGCAGGATCGGAACCAATTCTTGTGATCAACGGCAACAAAGTCAAACTATCTTCAGTCGCCAAGGTTGGTCTGGCCAGCTAGACCAATAGCCAAGTCTCGATTTCACACTGATTTTCCACTAAACCGTCGCGCACCTGCCACACAGGCGACCACGAGCACACTGACAGCAATCATTTGCCAGTGCACCTGCTCTTGCATAATCGTTGCGGCCAACATCAACCCCATAAACGGTTGAAGCAATTGCAACTGGCTGATCGCTGTTACCCCGCCCAACGCCAATCCCCGATACCAGAAAACAAATCCAATTAGCATGCTAAAAACCGACACATAGGCAAGTGCGGTCCATTCATCCAGCTGCACATGAGCAACTGATGTGGGCATTGTCCAAACAGCGAGTGGCGCCATAACAGGCAAAGAGATGACCAAGGACCAAGAAATAACTTGCCAGCCGCCCAATCGGCGAGACAACTTTGCGCCTTGCGCATAGCCTAAACCACATACAATTATGGCAGCTACCATCAACAAATCCCCGTACCAAGAACCAATTCCGCCTTGCGACAGCGCAAATCCGGCCACCAGCACACTTCCCAATATGGAGAAGAGCCAAAAAGCAGGTTGAGGCTTTTCGCCCCCCGAAACCACACCAAAAATTGCCGTTGAAAGTGGCAGCAGCCCGATGAACACAATGGATCGAGCCGAATTGATGTTCTGCAGTGCCAAGGCTGTGAGTAACGGAAAACCAACGACAACGCCAACAGCCACTATTGCTAGATTTAAGTAGTCCTTCCTCAATGGACGAGAGGCACCTAATCCCAATAACAAGCCCACTCCAAGCAAGCCCGCAATAGTGGCGCGCACCAAGGTGAGAAAAACCGGGTCAAACGCCCCAACAGCAATACGTGTTGCCCCCAAAGACCCGCTAAAAATCATCACCCCAAGCAAACCAAGAACAAATCCATTTTCCCAAAATCGCATAACCTACTCCTATGCGATCCATTTTGCCCAACTTCCATTGCTTCGCCAGCCACAGTTCAGTACAGTTTGAGAAAAGTGTATTGATCACAAAGGCAGAACAGATGCCCCAGAACCACACCGCTTCAGTCCCTTTGGTTGAAAAGGTAATGCAAGAAATCCATAAACGCATTTCCAGTCGCAAAGCCTTATCGGGGAGCAAGTTGCCATCCGTTCGAGATATGGCGAATAAAATGCAAGTGTCCAAATCCACCGTGGTTGACGCCTATGACCGACTGGTGGCGCAGGGTGTAATATTTTCAAAACCAGGATCTGGATTCTATGCCTCAGCACAGGCGCATCCATTTTCAGTTGCAGATGCGGGGCCAAAGCTTGATCGCGACATCGACCCACTATGGCTAACAAGACATGCGCTTGAACCCCAAGATGCAAAATTTAAGCCGGGCTGCGGGTGGCTACCTTCACACTGGATGCCCGAAGATGAGATCAAAAAATCCCTACGCAACTTGGCGCGCGCAAACCATGCAGACTTAACTGAATATGCGCCCCCAAAAGGATTGCCCGCTTTGCGCGATTACCTGGCGCGACGATTGAGCAACTCTGACATTC
>NZ_CAKZPW010000033.1:0-5379 GCF_937139385.1 uncultured Maritalea sp.
CCCCACCCAAAATGTTTCCAGAAATGCCTTCAAGCCGATCAATCTCTTTGTCTTTGTTGGCCAACAATGTGCCCCAATCAAACTTGGGCTCGCCAAAAGACCACCCAAAGCTCTGAGCGACTTCAAATTGTTCTGGATAGCGACTGGCCAAAACGAAAAGCTTCTTTGGCACACATCCTCGAATAACGCATGTGCCACCCAGCCGATATTCCTCGATGATCGCGACTTTTGCGCCGTAGGTTGAAGCCATACGCGCGGCCCGAACACCACCAGAACCGGCACCGATGACAACAAGATCATAATGAGTGGACATGCGTTTCTCCAAATTCCATCTGTGTTTGCGCCCGATTGACCACAAAAAAGCCCCGCATACAAGATGCGAGGCTTCACGAATTCGGGAACTGGGTTATCGACTAAATGTCGAAACCACGTTCTTTCAAAAGCGTGCGTAACTTAATCGCAATCTCGGTTTCCAAGTTGGATTTCCAAATCATGGCCGCCGATTCAATATTTTTGCCGATGTCTTGGTTGTTCGCGAGGAGTTTTTGCCCAACGGCTGTCTCATAGAAAGCAATAATTTCGTTCAGCTCTTCAACTGAAAACCGCACAGCGTAAATACGAGCAAAACTATCGTGAAGCTCATTATTTCCATCAAAATAACTTGTGGCCACGTCTTTTGCCGCGGTTGCAATGGATGCCGCTATGGCTGGGTTTTGCTGAACCAAGAAATCCATGGATTTTTTTGATGTGTCCACGATGATCCGTTCATAAAGATGCCCGGTGTCTGTCATCGCGACATATTTTTTGGCCAGGGCCAGATGCTCTGGTCCTATTTCTTGCGCATGTGCGCTAAATGACAGCATTAATGCCGCGCCAGCAGCAATCGCCCAAGTCGACAGGTTTTTCAAACTAGTCATGAATTCCATCCTTATTAAACTGTTCCACCCAGCTCAACGACACCATCGGGGCTCGCTAAATAGGCAGCTGAACACATATCCAAGAAAAGTCCATGCTGGACAACTCCAGGCACATTCAGCAAAGCGTTTGACAATGCTTTTGCATCGGAAATAAGGCCAAATGATGCATCTAGAATAAAATGCCCGCCATCGGTTTCAAAAGCTTGTCCACCCTTTGTTTGGCGTAGTGCCAAGCCGCCTTGCGCTGCGAATTCATCCATGATGGTTTGGACAAGTTTTGTGGTTGCGCCTAACCCGAACTTGTTCACTTCTATCGGCAATGGAAACGCACCCAAATGATCTACCATTTTGCTTGTATCCGCGATCACGACCATTTTGGCGGAAGCGGCCGCGACAATTTTCTCGCGTAGCAATGCGCCACCACCACCTTTGATCAGGTATTTGTTGGCGTCGATTTCATCTGCGCCATCAACAGTAACGTCTAACGAGTCAATTTCATCCAATGTTGTAAGCGGGATGTTCAGTGAGCGCGCTTGCGCTGCTGTGACTTCTGAGGTTGGCACGCAAATGCATTCAAAACCGTTGGCGACTTCAGCGCCCAGATAGTCAACAAAGTGCTTTGCAGTAGATCCTGTTCCCAGGCCGATGCGCATGCCCGAACGGACCTCTTGCATTGCCGCTTTTGCCGCTTGCTTCTTCAGTTCGTCGCTCATCTCATTCTACCTTTGTCCAGCACTTGCAATTGGTTTTTGCGCCACATAACAAGTCAGACGACACAATCACAATGTTTTTATGTTGTTTATTACAAAAAATTGGAACAATGGAAATTGCGCAAACGATGTATTAACCATAATATCCCATTGCTGGAATATATGTTGGCATGACGCTCGTGCGGTGAGCGCTGGAGCTTGAGGAATTTGAGATGAGACTATTAAAACTAGGAACGGCAGTCCTGATGTCGATCATGATGCTGTCCATGATAACGACAACAGCACAGGCCAAGCGCGTGTACGACCATGTTACAAAGGAATGGTACGATACTGACGATGTGACGCGCGGCGCACGCGGTGGCTCCAAAGTTAAGCGACAAGAAGTTGCTTATGAAACAAAGCTTGCTAAGGGCACCATCATCGTTGAAACGTCCGAACGTCGCCTTTACCTCGTTCTAGGCAACGGTCGCGCAATGAAGTACGGCGTGGGCGTGGGCCGTGATGGGTTCCGTTGGTCTGGCACGCATCGGATTACACGCAAAGCGGAATGGCCAGGTTGGACACCACCACCTGCTATGCGCAAACGGGTTCCTGGCTTGCCAGCCTATATGCCTGGCGGCCCAAAGAACCCGCTCGGCGCACGCGCTCTTTATATTGGAAGCACAATTTATCGACTTCACGGCACTTCAGAGCCTTGGACAATTGGTCAGGCTGTATCATCGGGCTGCATCCGATTGACCAACAATGATATTGTTGACTTGTACAATCGGGCAAAAGTGGGAGCGCGCGTTATCGTTCGCCACTAGCCAATACTCATCACCAAGAATTGAAGGCCGTCGCTTTTAAAGTGAGCGGCCTTTTTTTATGAGCCGATTGCCAAGCGACGTTCCACTGCATAAACTTATTCACATGAAAACAAACGAAACCACCGGACGCCCGCTCATTGATAGGTTTGGGCGACATGTTGAGTATTTGCGCATCTCAGTGACTGATCGCTGTGACTTTCGATGCACGTACTGCATGTCCGAAAACATGAGTTTTTTGCCAAAAAGTCAGATACTTAGCCTTGAAGAAATAGAGACTATCGCTTTAGCGTTCATCTCGCGGGGGGTCAAAAAGCTAAGGTTGACCGGTGGAGAGCCTTTGGTGCGCCGGGGCATCATGAAACTTGTCGAGCGGCTGGGCAACCAATTGGGCGCGGGCCTTGAAGAATTGACGCTGACCACTAACGGCAGTCAGCTGCGCCGACATGCACAAGCATTGTTCCAACATGGGGTCCGGCGAATCAATGTTTCGCTCGATACCCGCGATACGGCAAAATTCGCTGCCATCACGCGATGGGGGAAACTCTCTCAGGTACTTGATGGCATTGATGCAGCGCTTGAAGCTGGCTTGCACGTTAAGATCAACATGGTGGCGCTGCGCGGTGAGAATGACCACGAAATAGTGCCAATGATGGAATGGGCACATCAAAAGGGCATGGACTTGACGCTAATCGAAACCATGCCGATGGGTTTGGTCGATATTGAACGGGCGGATCAATATTTGCCGCTAACTGAGGTACAGGAAAAACTGTCTCAGCAATTCACTTTAACGCAAGATCCGCACGCAACTGGCGGGCCAGCACGCTATTTGCGCATTGCTGAAACCGGCGGAAGACTTGGGCTAATCACCCCCCTCACCCACAATTTTTGCGAAGGGTGCAACCGTGTGCGCATGACCGCCACTGGCGATTTATATTTGTGTTTGGGGCAAGACGACAAAGTGAGTTTGCGCGACCCATTGCGCGAAGGCGGCATTGATGCGCTGAATTCGCTTTTTGATCACGCCATGGACATAAAGCCCAAAGGCCATGACTTTGAAATTGACCGACAAAAACCGCAGCGCAACGTGAAACGACACATGTCGGTTACAGGTGGATGACTATTTAGTCGTTTTTGTCTTCGACAAACTCCAACGGCAACGCCGTGGTATATTTGATTTGCTCCATCGCAAATGATGAGCTGACGTCGCTCATAGACATTTGCGCGATCAGTTTTTGATAAAAGCGATCATAATGGGCAATGTCGGGCACAACAACGCGCAACACATAGTCCACATCGCCACTCATGCGATAAAACTCAACAACTTCATCATGGGCTTCAACCACGGCTGCAAATTCTTTGAGCCATTTGTCGTGATGCTGGTTTGTGCGCACAGAAACAAACACTGTGACCCCGGCATTCACCTTGGCAGGATCTAGAATGGCCACCCGGCGTTTGATGACCCCGTCTTCTTCCATCTTTTGAATACGGCGCCAACAAGGGGTTGTTGAAAGACCGACCTTTTTGCCGATTTCCGCCACTGGTGTCGTTGAGTCTTTTTGCAACAAGGCTAATATTTTGCGGTCAATCTTATCCAACACACCATTACTCCGGTTAGCAATTTTTCCTATTATGCTGGGATAACGTACGCGCTTTTAGCATGAACTTCAACATACTGCGTGGAGATGGGAATAAAATTTCATGACTCGAGCCATTCCAGTATCCAACCAAACGCGCTGAACCCTGAGCGGGCAGTGTCTGATTTACGCCGCCAGTCTATGGGCCGTTCAAACTCGCCCTGCCAAATGCCAAGCCGATTGTTGCGCGCAATTGCTTCATCAAAAGCATAATCGCCAAAGCTGACGGCCCAGCCATTTGTAACCATCCATTTTCCGATGTCTTTTCCGTCGACTTTGCAAACTGCCAACAGCCGACGATATTTGTCTTTACCTTGGCTTGCGCAGTCGACAGGTCGCCCGTTAATTTGTGCTGCTAATGCATTTTTTGCGTCCAACCCACACAGCCATTCTTTTCCGTTCACCCTACAAGGTTGGTCGAGTTCTGGCGCATCAATGCCTTATCTCGTGCTTTGTGTTAGTCTCACTCAGAAACGATATATAGGGCTTTTGAGCTGCAACGAGGAGTTTTCAGATGGTACCTCTACAGGTTAAGAAAGATACCGCGCCGCTTCATTTCAAGGTCTTGGATGCTGGTGGAAACGATCATGCCGACATCACGCCTTATCTTCAACACCTATCCGTGTCTGGCCGATCGCCTTATACGTTGCGTAGCTATGCCTTCGGGCTTGCACATTTTCATGGATGGCTAGCTTGTCGAGATCTGGCCTCAGTCGTTCCTCGTGATATTGCTGATTACTTAAACCACTGGCGTCAAACGTCTAAGCAGCCCGCGCCCGCAACCAGCAATCACCGGCTGACAGTGATCTCTGGCTATTTCAATTTCCTCATCCGTACCCGCTCGGCCAATTCAGGCTGGATACAGAAGAAAAACCCGGTTCCCACCATTGAACGCAATCTACGTCAGTTTCCCATGCGGACACGACACCGTTACGCAAGAGCAGAAATGCGCAGCCGCGTGCCACGGCCTGTTCGCCGATTTATAGCCCCGGATGAGGTGCTCAAACTTTCAGGTGCAGCGCGAAATTGGCGAGATCGCGCACTGCTCGCCTTGCTTGAATGGTCCGGCCAGAGAATCGGCGACTGGAGCGAGGTACACGGTCGGCATGGAGTCCTTGGTCTGGCGCTACAGGACATAGACCAGGCCAACCGGACAATTACTGTCTTTCTAAAAGGAGCGCGAGCCGGCCATACCGTCCCGGTCGGCGAAGCTTTCTGGCCACTATACCGAGAGTATTTACGTGTTGAACGTAGAAATTGTCCTCACAATGCAGCATGGGTCAGCCTCAGGAGTGGACAAGGCGGAATACTT
>NZ_CAKZPW010000034.1:0-3409 GCF_937139385.1 uncultured Maritalea sp.
TCTTTCCGTGAAGGAAGTCCCACGGCTTTTTTGGAGTGCGCCCAAAGCCCTAACGTTTCGGCCGCCCGGTACGTCGTTGGTTTTTCTGGTTGTTGGGCTTTTTCTCTTTGGACTTGGCGAGGCTCTGATTGTGGCGGGGGCGGTTGGGTTAAGCCCATGGACTGTTTTTGCGGAAGGTGTAACCAAAATCACCGGTTGGGATATTGGGCTCGCCAGTTTTGTCATCAGCGTTGGTGTGCTGATTTGTTGGATTCCACTAAAGCAAAGCCCGGGCATTGGCACCTTGTTGAATGCGATCATTATCTCGCTGGTGCTTAGTTTTGTGCTGCCGCATTTGCCAACCTTCGACAATATTTTTCTAAAGGTATCGGAGGCCGTGTTTGGCTTGTTGGTCACAGGCTTTGGTGGAGCGCTTTATTTGATCGCCAATTTGGGGCCGGGCCCGCGCGACGGATTGATGACCGGTTTGCAAAGGATCACCAACTTGCCCATTGCCTGGGTACGTAGCGGCATTGAACTTGGGGTGATTGCAATTGGCTGGAGTTTGGGCGGTGGTGTTGGCTTTGGTACCGTCATGTTTGCTTTGGGCATTGGCCCATCGGTTGCGTTGAGTATGTACGCGCTTATGCAAATTTTTGGCCGTGCTAAGGTTCCATCCTAAATTCACGGCCGGCAGAAGAATGTGCAAACGCGCTAACTTCTCATCATGCGCCCTTCGCCGATGCTGGCCAAGGGCGCTGTGCTGGCTGCCGTGGCTTTTCGCACTTCATCAGCGAAGTTTGAAAAGTCTTTGGCATGTTCAAAATTCGCGTCAATTTTTGTTTTGGCGCTGGGGACTGAGGAAAGCAACAGCTTTGAATAAGCGTGTTGTGGATCACGCACGATTTGGTCGGACGGGCCATATTCAACGATGCGGCCGCCAAACATAACGGCTGTGTTTTCCGTTAGATAGTGGGCCGTTGCGAGATCGTGGGTGATATAAAGAAACGTGATGCCGCGCTCGTCTTTTAAGCGTTTCATTAGGTTCAAAATAGAGCGGCGGATGGACACGTCAAGCATCGAGGTTGGTTCATCCGCGATGATCAATTCAGCCCCCACGGCCAAAGCACGGGCCAAGTTGATGCGTTGGCGCTGACCGCCGGAAAGCTCGTGCGGGTATTTTTCTAACGTGGCTGCTGGGTCCAGCTCAACATCGGTCAAAGTGCGGTGCAGTTCGTCTTCTAGCGTGGAATCTGCTGGCACGCGCTTGTGTAGTTTTAGGGGCCGTTCAAGGTGGTGGCGCACGGTGTGCGTGGGGTTCAGCGAAGCGAATGGGTCTTGGAAGACCATTTGCACTTTGCGGGCGGTTTCACGCTTTTCTTTCGAGGTGTGCGCTGTGGCGATGGGTTTGCCTTCAACGCAGATTTTTCCGCTGTCGATTTGGAACATGCCCGCCACGGCGCGGCCACAAGTTGATTTGCCTGATCCGCTTTCGCCGACCAGCGCGAGGGCTTGGCCTTTTTGTAGCGAGAAGGAAATATCTTGCAGTGCTTTAACCTGTTTGGTGGGGCCAAACATGGTTTTAAGCGTGTAGGTCTTATGGACCTGATCGAGGGTTAGAAATGCTGGTGCTGACATTTACGCCACTCCCTTTGCATCATCAAAACTGGGCATCGCTTCCCATAGTTTCTTGGTGTAGTCGTGCTGCGGGTTATTGACGATTTCTTGTGTGTCGTTCACCTCAACAATTTCGCCTTCCAGCATGATGGCAATTCGATCGGCGAACTGGGCCATGAGGGCCAGGTCGTGCGTGATGAAGAGGATTGAAAATCCGAATTTGGCTTGCAAACCAGCGATTTCCTGCAAAATTTCACGTTGCACCACCACATCAAGCGCCGTGGTTGGTTCGTCCATGATGATCATTTGCGGCTCAAGAATGAGGGCATTGGCCAGCACCACCCGTTGGCGCATGCCGCCAGATAGTTGATGTGGGAAATCGTCAAGTCGTGCAGGGTCAATGCCCACAAGCCCCATTAACTCGATTGCACGGGCGCGCGCTTCGGCCGTTGATTTGCCGGTATGGCGGTGGTAGACGTCCCGGAATTGCTCAAAGATGGTGAGCACAGGATTGAGTGCATTCATGGCGCTTTGAAACACCAAAGAAACCTTGCTCCAGCGCCATTGGTTCAGGGTCTCTTCGTCAAAGGCCAGCACGTCCTCTCCATCAACGGTGATTGAGCCGCCAGAAATGAACGCGGGGGGACGGTGCAGGCGCATCAAAGCATAGGCAATGGTCGATTTCCCGCAGCCGCTTTCGCCGGCAAGGCCGAGCACCTCGCCTTTGTTGATGTGTAGATCGACGGTTTTGACCGCGCGGAACGGGCCGTCCAACGTCATGTAATCAACCTCAAGGCCTTTAACGTCTAGGAACCGATCTTCACTCATGAGGTGGCCCCTTTTGCGCTCTTGTAGTTTTGGTCGAATTTCTTTTGCGCTTTCACGGCTTTGTTGATGGCGCCTAGGGTGCGCAGTCGTGGGTTCGACATTTCGTCGATGCCAAAATTGAGCAGCGACAGGCCAACACCGATCACCACAATGGCCATGCAAGGGGCAAATACCTCCCACCATGCGCCAACTGCGATGGCGGATGAGGTTTGTGCGTTATAAAGCATGGTGCCCCAAGAGACGGCGAGCGGATCACCAAGGCCTAAAAACTCAAGCGTTGCTTCGGTGATGATGGTGTAAACCACTGATCCGATGAAATTAAAGCCGATGATCGACAAAAGGTTTGGCATCAATTCAACACAAATGATGCGCCAGCTGGGTTCGCCGATTTGCTCGGATGCTTCAATGAAGTCGCGTTTGCGCAGGGTCAGGGTTTGAGCGCGGGTCACCCTTGCCCCCCACGCCCAAGACGTGAGGCCGATAATCATGGCGATCATAAAGGGATCGGATTGCCCAATGAAGGCGGCAAGCACCAACAAAAGCGGCAGTTGGGGGATGACCAAGGCTATGTTGGTGATGAAGTTGAGCGTTTCATCAATCCAGCCCCCGAAATAGCCAGCGGTGACGCCGATCAGGGTGCCAATGACCGTGACGATCAGCCCGGCGGCAAAACCGACGATCAGCGAGGTGCGGGTGCCCCACACAAATTGGGTGTAGACGTCGCGGCCCATGCGGGTTGAACCCATGGAATGCTCAACAGTTGGCGCTTGGTGGGGGCGGGCGACGCGTTTGAGCGGATCGTGACTGGTGATCAGCGGCGCGGCCAAGGCAATGCCGATATAGGCCAGAACGATCAACATGCCGGCGGTGGCTTTTTTGTTGCGCAGAATAATCGAGAAGAATTTGAGCATGGTTTAAGCCTTCCGCAGCCGTGGATCGAGGAAGATATAGATGAAGTCGATGAGCAGATTTGCGGTCAGCATGG
>NZ_CAKZPW010000035.1:0-3884 GCF_937139385.1 uncultured Maritalea sp.
AGATCGCGTTATTCGCGCAGACCAAGACTGGCGTTGCACATTGCCCCTGTTCGAATTGCAGACTTGGTTCGGGTATTGCGCCTGTTCGGGCCATGCGGGATGCGGGGGTGCCTGGCGGGGTGCTGAATTTGGTGTGCGGCGTTCCAGCAGAGATTTCAAATTTCCTTATCCCCCAGGACAAAATTAGGTTAGTTGCATTTACTGGCTCCACGGTTGTGGGCAAACACCTCACGAATTTGGCATCAGAACACATGACGCCGGTATTGATGGAGTTGGGCGGGCATGCGCCTGTAATCGTGTGCGATGACGTAGATCCAGTTCAAGTGGCGCCAACATGTGCAGACCGTAAGTATCGCAACGCCGGGCAAGTCTGCACATCGCCAACGCGTTTTTATGTCGGGCAGGATCAGTTCGAACGTTTTACCGACAGGTTTGTTGCCAGTGCGAAGCAAACCGTTGTTGGTCCGGGCTTGGATGAAGCAACGCAGATGGGCCCTGTTGCCAATGAAAGGCGTTTGGTAGCCATGATCGGTCTTGTTGAGGATGCGGTATCCAAGGGTGCTGAGTTGCGCACAGGTGGCAAACGCATTGGTGATTGCGGTTACTTCTTTGAGCCCACGGTTTTGGCCAATGTTCCTGATAACGCAAAAATTATGGAAGAGGAGCCTTTCGGCCCGATCGCGATTATCAATTCAATGTTGTCGCTCGAAGACGGCATCTATCAAGCGAACAAGCTGCCGTTTGGGCTTGCTGCCTATGGTTTTACACATTCGTCTGCGAACGCGGAGCAGTTAATCGAGGGTGTTGAAACAGGAAACCTGTCCATAAATACACTTGAGGCTTCGCTACCCGAAACGCCATTCGGCGGAGTTAAGTCCAGCGGCTATGGTCGCGAAGGCGGAGAAGAAGGTCTACATCTTTACACGGTTGTAAAAAACGTTTCTCACAAGATGGTACTGGATTGAGCTGTGCATCTGGCAAGCCGCTGAAACCGGGGTGGCTATAGTGTTTCTGCTACGCTTGAAAGCGCAGATAGTACGGCGTTTCCAGCAGGCGACAATTGATCTTCACCGCGATAAGAAATGCCGACCGATCCGGTTTCAAATGGCAGCTTGAACGACAAATACTGCAGCAAACCCAATCGAACATCATGGGTAGCAATATGCGCTGGCATAACGGCGATCAAATTGCTGTTTCCCGCTAACAAACCTCTATTTGTTAAGTAGGAAACGGATTCGATTGTAACCGGCGGGTGGTACTGCTCCATATCGACAAAATATCGATCAATCTGGCTGCGCAGAGAAGTCTCAATCGGCGGTAAAATCCAGCCGTAATTTTTCAAATCATTGAAAGTAACATTGGTTTTTTTGCAAAGCGGGTGGGAACTGCCAACCAACAGTTGAATACGCTCACTGAACAATGGGATTTGCGCCAGCTTATCGCGATGACGATGGATGGGCAGCCTTCCAACGATGAGGTCGATTTCGCCTGCCCTAAGGCCGGGCATTAGCACTTCATTTGTGCCCTCAACAACCTTAATGGTGACATTGGGACGTTTGCTCAAAACCTGTTCAATTGCCAGTGGCAGTAACTGAGAGGACGCTGCTAGCAAGGTGCCAATAACGACGCGGCCACTCGTTCCCTCGGTCAGATCATCAAGCTCTTGAGCAGCGTTTGAAATCTGAGCAAAAATGAGTTTTCCATGACGGATCATCGCCTCTCCGTAGACCGTTGGTATGACCCCTCGGTTGGTGCGTTCGAAAAGTTTTACCTCAAAATCTAATTCTAACTCTTGAATCATTTTGGTTGCAGCAGGCTGAGACACATGTAGCTCTCTGGCTGCGGCCTGGATGTTTCCGTGCTTTCCTACAGCGACTAAAAGGCGGAGCTGTTTCAGCTTCAGTCTTGTAAGGGCACGATCAACGATCCTACTATATTTTGCAGCCAAGTTTTGCTCCTAGAACTTTATCAGTCTGCGTTCTTCTAAAATGGCAGCTACGACACTCATCGCCGCCAATGCAGAACTTCGCGGATTGTCAGGCAAGCATTTGCCTGAAATGGAAAATCGCATCTCACCAAAATCCCCATGAGCCTCAATTTCGTGCGTATTGGCGTTTATCTCAGGGTCAGCAATTAATTCTACAGTGGTTTTATCAAACCCAAGTGAAGATATTGCAACCGACGCAGCAACGTTTGCATTCTTTGGATAAGCTAGTGCGGCTTCGCGCGCAGTGCCAGCGAAATGAACAGTCGCTTTTGCGAGGTTAGCAAGGTCGATTTTGTCCTCCGCTGGTGAGCCGAACCACCCAAGTGCAGGCTTGCGGCCTATGTATTTTACGCGAGTTAGTGTGCCCGTGCTAGCAGCACGAAGTGCATCGAGTGCGCCGATCGCGCCACTTGCTAGTTGTAGTTTCGCGTTACCTCGCACTGCGGCGTTCATCAATTCAGCCTCGAGTTCTTTGTTGGCCAATGCCCCAATAGAAATCGTCCACACATCAATTCCTGACGCTAATGCTTTTACACCATGCTCACGAAGACCTTCGTGACCAGCACAATCAACAAGCAATTTTGTATCTGCTGGAAGATCGGCGACGTCAGAAACGCGGAGACAACTATCGCCATCCTTTACATGGCTGCCTTGTCTCACCAAAAGCGTACGCACCTCAATTTTATGAACTGCTAGCTGTTTTCTAACAAATGCAGAGATGGCCCCATCGCCCAAAATAGCAATACTCATCAGATCTCCTTCGCAAGCATCCAATATCAACATATCGCGCAATCAGTGTCTCTAGATATCCATTTTGCTTATATCAGGTTTCGGTCTTTGTATTACCGCAACGCGCTCTTCCATGATCAATTGGACAGCACACAAGCGCGCAAATTTGCCTAATGCCAAGACTTGTTAGTCGGTCAAGGCGCCGGACCGCGAAACTGGGTCTTTGAAAGAGATGTACAAATGAAATACTCAAAACTTGATGCAAAAGACTACGCACGCGAAAACATGAACGGCATATGGGCAGCGGCTTTGAACCCTTTCGAAGCTGATGGAGCACTTAATGAAATTGGGCTACGTTCAAACATTCGCCATTGGATTGATGATCTGGACATTCAAGGTCTATTTATTGCGGGTAAACAGGGCGAGTTCTTTTCGATGTCGCTGGAGGAACGTAAACGAAATTTTGAAATAGCAGTCGAAGAGTGTGGCGACAAAGCCGGCACAATCATGTCGGCGTCCGATCAAAACGTAACTACAGTGCTTGAACTTGCGCTACACGCGCAGAATTGTGGCGCAGATTACATTGTTGTTCACGCACCGGTATTGAGCTTTTGCCAAGATCGGGACGAAGTCCTATACAATTACTACAAATACCTCTGCGACAATCTCGATATTGGCATTGCAATGTGGAGCCACCCGGACAGCGGTTATCTTATGGAACCAGAGACCTGTGCGCGTATAGCGGAGCTGCCCAATATTGTTGCAATCAAATACTCTGTTCCGCGTGAAATGTACAAACGGCTATCGCGTATGATTGGCGACAAAATACATGTTTCAACTTCGTCTGAAGATGAGTGGTTGGACAATGTGGAAGAATTGGGTTGGAAGCTCTACCTTTGTTCTTCACCACCATATCAGCTTCAAACTAAGAACGATAAACGTATGCACGAGTATACGAAGCTGGCGTTTGACGGAAACTTTGTAGAAGCCCGTCGTGTATGTGACAGTCTTGATCCTGTTCGTGAAGCAATACGCAAATCCAAACCTGCTGGCAAACCACAGGCGCATGGCAAGTACTGGCAAGAACTCTTAGGGCAAGCAGGAGGATTTGTCCGACACCCAATGTTGGAACTTACAGACGAAGAAAAAGCTATCACCCGCCATGAAT
>NZ_CAKZPW010000036.1:0-3884 GCF_937139385.1 uncultured Maritalea sp.
AGAAACAAACTCACACCTGGATTCGTCGCCGACTTGACCCCAAGCCCCTGCGTGCCGATGGTGTCCAAGATTGTGTCGATGGCAAACGATTCAATCGACTGTGCCAACTTGATCGCAGCAATCGCCGCGAACTTTGGCGAGATGTCAGCCGCCACAAGCTCACGTAACACCGTCGCGTCACTCGTAAGTTCTTGGCTGAGGATGTCTGGTACGACAACAGCAGAACCCATTCCGTCGGCGTGAATTTGCAGCGAGTGGAGCTTGTAACGTGACATGGTTTCCCTTTACAGACTTCTGATCTCTGTTCGTTTTGTTAACTGTATTTGATCGATGATTATGCCTACGACATCCTCGAACTCTTCCGCTGCAAAGCGTTCCTCATCGGGTAGCACGCGATTGAATTCCTCTCGCATGTTGACTTGGCTTTTGGCTGGTCGAAAGTTAAATGCTGGGATGTTGTAAGTGATCTTAGCGCCTTTGTTGGTCGCTCGAATGCGTGGTGTCTTGGACCGCTCGCGACTGACGCCTGACTTCACCAGCGGCAACGCTTCGCCACGTCCGCCACCATGTTCCCCTCGCCTCTTAATGCCGTAGTACAGTCGTGGGTTGTTGGGTTGATTTTGGCCGCGGCGCTTGGTGACAAAGTTAACACGCTGACCGATATTTCTGACCCAGTGGCTGCAGCCTCAATTGCGCAAGTGCATAGCGCGACCCTGATCAATGATGATGGCACAAACCAAAAGGTGGCGATTAAATTGTTGCGCCCCGACGTGGCGGTGCGGTTTAAAAAGGACCTTGCTTCGTTAAAGGCTGCAGCGGGTTTTGCCGAATTCGCTATCCCAAAACTCAAGCGCTTGCGGCCCAAAGACATTGTGGACACGCTGGAACGCTCTGCCATTTTGGAAATGGACCTGCGCATGGAAGCGGCGGCCATTTCTGAACTTTTTGAAAACACCAAAGACGACGAGGGATTTGAAATCCCTACGGTGCATTGGCCACAAACAGCGCGCGACGTGTTGGTGACCTCGTGGATGGACGGCATACCGATCCGCGAACATGAGCAATTAGACAAAGCTGGTGTTGATCGCAAAAAAGTAGCGAAAGAATTGATGCAGCACTTTTTGCGTCATGCGATCCGCGATGGCTATTTCCATGCAGACATGCACCCGGGCAATCTGTTTGTTGACCCTAAGACCGGCAACGTGCGGGCGGTCGATTTTGGCATTATGGGCCGGATTAGCAAGCAAGAGCAGAAATTCTTGGCGGAAATCCTTTATGGGTTCATCCGGCGCGACTATCGCCATATCGCACAATTGCATTTTGACATTGGCTATGTGCCCAAACATCAATCGGTCGACGATTTTGCACAATCGCTACGCTCAATCGGCGAGCCACTTGTGGGACGTCCGGCGAATGAGATCTCCATGGCAAGGGTGCTCAGCCAATTGCTGGACAATACGGCCCTTTTTGAAATGGAAACCCGCCCCGAATTGGTGATGCTGCAAAAGAACATGGTTTTGGTTGAAGGGGTGGCGCGCACGCTGGACCCTGAACTGAACATTTGGACCGTGGCCGAACCCATCGTCAGCAAATGGGTGAAGCGCAATGTGGGGCCCATTGGCATTGCCGAGGAAGCCAAAGACACAGCCTTTGCACTATATGGCGCAGCGAAAAAGATACCTCTATTGGTGCAGCGTTATGAAGCGATGTTAGACCAAGCCGAAAAAGACCGCGCAAACCCACCTTTCTTTATGACAAGTTGGTTCGCCGCTTTGGTGGTTGCTTTAATGATTGGTGTTGGCGCGGCAGCGATAAAAACGCTAGTTTAGCCTCAAGTCCATTGAAACGGAGTATGCCCAGCATGTTGGCAGGCCGCAAAATACTATTGATCATTACCGGCGGCATAGCCGCTTTTAAGGCGATCGACATTATTCGCTTGATCAAGAAAGCGGGTGGTGAAGTCCAGCCGATCCTGACCGTCTCCGCGCAAGAGTTTGTGACCCCGCTGACCGCCGGAACAATTGCAGGCAACGAAGCGCTGAGCGAATTGTTTGATTTAACGCGCGAGAGCGACATTGGACATATTGAATTGGTGCGGGATGCAGACCTGATTGTGGTTGCCCCTTGCACCGCGAACTTTATGGCGAAAATGGCCAACGGATTGGCTGATGATCTGGCCTCCACCGCTATTTTAGCGCGGGACAAACATGTAATCGTTGCCCCGGCAATGAATGTTAAAATGTGGTCCGCAGGACCGACCCAGCGCAATCTCAATTTGATCGTTGAGGACGGCATGCAAATTGTTGGCCCCGATGAAGGGGAAATGGCCTGCGGCGAATTCGGCCCAGGCAGAATGGCAGAACCTGAAACGGTTTTTGCCGCGATTGAAGACTATTTCTATACATTTGGTGAGAACTTGCCGCTAAAGGGCAAGCGCATTTTGATCACCTCTGGTGCAACACGTGAGCCGCTAGACCCGGTGCGCTATTTGACCAATGCATCTTCGGGCAAACAAGGCACGGCCATTGCTGCGGCTTTGCGCGCTGCGGGCGCCGAAATTGAATTTGTAACCGGTGCCGCAGAAGTGCCGCCGCCCAATGGGGTGAATGTGACCCAGATCACCACCGCCCAAGACATGTATGATGCGGTGCATGAAGCGCTGCCTTGCGATGTGGCGATATTTTGCGCTGCTGTTTCGGATTGGCGGCCCAAAGAGGTGGGAAGCAAAAAGATAAAGAAAACCGGCGACGGGGAAGCCCCAAGCCTTGAGATGGTTTTAAACCCAGACATCTTGAAATCTGTGGCCGCGCTTGAACCGGGCGAACGCCCGGCGCTCGTGATTGGCTTTGCCGCTGAAACTGACAATGTGACAGAACATGCCCGTGCAAAATATGAGCGTAAGGGCTGCGATTGGCTGTTGGCAAACGATGTGAGCGCAAAAACCGGTACATTTGGCGGGGACAGCAATGCCATTGTGTTTTTTGACGACCAAGGCCACCATGAATGGCCCCAAATGAGCAAAGCGGAAGTGGGGCAAAAGCTCGCAAACCGCATCGCATCATTTCTAAAACAATCGGACTAAGCCCTATGAGCGCATTAGAAGTAAAATACAAGGTTCTTCCCCATGGCGCCGGATTGAAAGCCCCCTTTCAGGCAACCGCTGGGGCGGCTGGACTTGATTTGTGCGCGGCCGTTCCAAACGATGAGCCAATGGTTATTGAAGCGGGTGATCATGGCATTGTGCCTTTGGGTTTTGCCCTTGGCTTGCCAGAAGGCTATGAAGCGCAAATTCGTCCCCGTTCTGGCCTTGCGGCAAAGTTTGCGGTCACGACACTTAATGCGCCGGGCACCATTGATGCTGACTACCGGGGTGAAGTGATGGTCATTCTTATCAATCACGGCAAAAAGCCCTTCACCATCAACCGTGGCGATCGCATTGCGCAGATGGTGATTGCGCCGGTGGTTCAGGCGAAGTTTGTTGCTGTTGAAACGCTTGATGAAACAGAGCGCGGTGCCGGTGGTTTTGGCAGCACTGGAACCTGACAGGCGGCACATCATCCCGATGTCAAACCGGGATGAAGATACGCAAATTTAAAACAGGCCTGCCTGCTGCGCCAGCTCTTGCAAATTTCGCTGCGGCCGCGGGCCGATATGTCCCAATACTTCGCCGGCTGACAAATTCCCTAGCGATGCAGCGATCTGATTGGATAAACCCAATGCATGGCCATACAGGAATCCAGCGGCAAACATGTCCCCAGCACCGGTAGTGTCAATTAAACGCTTAACGGGGGTCGTTGGCACATGCTGCACACCATCGGCATCAATCACATAACAACCCTCTTCGCCGTGAGTGACAGCGGTTAGCGGGCAATCTGCCTGAATGG
>NZ_CAKZPW010000037.1:0-2943 GCF_937139385.1 uncultured Maritalea sp.
ATCGCGCGATCAAGCCTGTCGTCGATGGATGCAGCATCGTGTCCAGAAACTGGTGCATTGACAAACATAGCGCGCAAGACATCGCGACGGATCTCAGCGAGTTCATTCAAGGCAAGCCCTGCGCCCGCAATCTGAGCAAAAACGGCCAGCATGCCCGTACCGGCTGAAGGCTCAAGAACCAAGTCAGATGGGCGAAACCCCGCAGCTTGAGCAACAATCGCTGCGAGGGGCAGGGGGGTCGAGAATTGCTGCAAACGAACGCTGTCTTCCGAGCGCCGCGTATGTGATGGCGCAAGTGCTGACAACCGTTCGATCATACTGAGAAACTGAGCAGGGGACGCGGCTTGCTTTTGCATTAACGTGCCGTAGCGCGAGATCATCATGATCTGGGCGATCTCTGCGGCATCATAGGCGTCCTTCCAGACCCATGCACCGCTTGTGTCACTGGCATTAAAAGCGCCCTCCATCGCTGCTCGAAGCCTTTTGGCGTCGATAGGTTTGCCTGTCTCAAACACCGGGAGAAGCGTTTTTGCAGCCTGAACAAGACGTTCAGCGAAGGTAAGTTGAGGGGTTGCTGCCGGTTCAGTGGCTTCGAGCTGTGCAGCAAGGGCTGCCGTCTTGGGGTGAGCATTCATGGGCGGTCTCCAAGTTGAGGATTATCCCCAACCCGCGCGCACTCTCTCGCCCGGGAGGGGTCATCCCTCCCGCCCTGTCTCTTGCTCTTCTTTTGTCGGCAGTCTCGACTTGGTACTATCCATCTCAGCACAAAAACCAAGCGCCCTATTCTTGGCGAAGGCACACTTTCAGCTTGAAGTTGTGACAGCCATTACCCACAAATGAACTCGTATTACTTTGTTTTAGATTTGGGTATTTAGCCGACAATGAGTGAGCAAAAAGCAGCACCAATTGATCCACAAGTTCTGCTTAGAACTAAAGACTTTCTTGTGAGCCGCACTCAGAAAACTCTGAATGCACCGCCATTTCTAGCGCTCGCAATTGAATTGGGCCATCTGCCAGATACGCGAAGTGCGCTCCAAGCCTTGGTGAAAACAGGCTTCACGCCGCAGAAATTGCTCCAAAAATTCCCAAACGTTACGGCTTGGGCAATATGTGCTTCGTTGCTCGAAAACTACGGCAAAGGAACGCAAGAAATATGGCCACTGATTGGTCGATTGTTTGGCAAAGACCCCTCGCTTCCAGCGCGTACAGAAATCGTAGCCTCATTCAAATCTGTCTGCCGAAAGATTGGACTGGTGACGGATGGTTTTGACCGCAATGTTGATGTCTTTCTAATTCATGTTGGGGTTGCACGCGGGCAGTTGGGACATGTTGCAAAGGCGTTTTTGCAGCAAGAGGCGGCCAACGGCTTGCCTTCCTCTGACGACGTCGTTCAATTGAACCGTTGGGAAGACGATGCTGTTTTGACATTCTTACCGGTCGGGGTGCATGTTCCCGAGCGCCCTATCTTGCACGACGAAACTGCGTGGATGGCGGCTCTTTTCCTAAAATGGCGTGTGAATCCTACAGAGCTTCGAGAGCAGAGCACTTTTGCTGCGGAGTTCGCGGACACTCTTGAGAAAATCGAAAAAGATGTTGGCTCGACATCACTGCTTGCCTCGCAGCCCTCGCCACGGCTGATTTGGCTGGATGGTCGCCCACAATTGCAGGTGCCTGCCGGTGCCGGAAGGCTACAGGTCAACATCGGTTCGCAAACACTCAGACTCAGGCGTGGTCAAACATGGCCACTACTTAATCCGATTCCCCCAGATCTTACTTGGGTCGCAGATGGGGAAAGCCGCCATTTACCGCTATACAACGCGGCATTTGTCATCTTCGAACCAGAAGATGGCCGACAGTTGGTGCCTCGCAAAGGAACCAACGAATGGATTGTTCAGACAAGTGTGGCGACGGTGACCTCTACCCGGGAATTCACGGTGGATGGGGTTCCGGCTGACCTATTTGGGCCCAACCTCTATGTTGCTCAAGTAAGTTTGCGGGAGAATCCTGCCGAACTGCGATCACCCAACCAAAGCGTGCTATTACGCGGCTCCAAAAGAACCAGGATTAGCATCGAAGGCCGCCCAATCGCGGTGCAATCCGGCAGAGCTGGCAGTTTATGGTCAGGTGACGCGGACATCGTGTTGGAAGCAGCGCTATACACAGATCGCCGTGTAACTATTAGAGTAGAATGTGGTGATCAATCAGAACGTGTCCATTGCCAACTCGATGAGAACGATATTGGCCGACTGTCTGTGGCCAACATCCTAAAAAGTTTGGGGCTAGATCAGACCGGTGATCCCATCCGCATCGTTTTAACAATGCTGCGCGAAGCGGACGGTCAACTCATCGAGACGCGCATCAGGCGGGAAATTTTCGTCTGGCCAACATACGCAGGCTTGGATGGCGTCACTTTCCTATGCCCGAACCCACCTTCAAATTTTGTGGAAGCATCATCCAAATACGTTTTGCACGACGCGTCCGGAAATCTGTGTTTGGATCGCAGGGGCGGCTACGACAAAGCCCTGATAGGTTTTGAGATTGACTCTGAAACACGCCAGTTTCTCGTCGACTGGCCTGAGATATCCATGGTGTTGGAAAGAACAAACGGCACACGAGAGCCATTGATGCTTGGGAGCGCAATCATTCTGGGTCCTGATGATTGGAACAGTTCACTTGTAGTTCGATCTCCAGATCGCCGGGCAACCTTGACCATTGCAGGTCGTCCGTTGGAACGGCCTTTCGCCAATACCGGTAGCTGGGCAATTCCACTTCGTCAGCTTCACCAAGCTCACGACAATCACATTTACTTGCTCAACGGTGCTGCTCGTACTTTGCTGGCACGCATTGAGACAGTTGCCGCCCCAAAAGAGCTTACGATAAACCACCGCGCAGATGGGGTCACGGCCCGGATCTGTGCCCCTTTTTCAACGCTCTTTCCGCCCA
>NZ_CAKZPW010000038.1:0-15297 GCF_937139385.1 uncultured Maritalea sp.
GAATTCTGGCGAACTTCGGTTTGAAGATGAATTTGTGCGCCACAAGCTGCTCGATGCCGTGGGCGACCTGGCGCTAGCGGGCATGCCAATTTACGGCAAGTTCCGCTCCTACAAGGGCGGGCACGGTCTCAATGCCTTGGTGCTCAATGGTCTTTTTGCCAGTGAGCAAAACTATGAAATTGTTAATGCTGAAAACTTGCCATTAGAATTTGACGCGCTGGAAGATATGCCTTTGGGGTTGTCCTCACACGGTTACATTCGTTCAGTTGGCTAATATCACACATTGTGCCATAGTTTCGTTCGTTTTGCGGTATAGTTGCAAGTCGACAAAGAGTTGGTGCCGTGCTTTTGAAGTGAAGGCGTTTATTGGGTATGGGAAATACGAAGATGTTGCGTACACTTAGGACTTCATTTCAGTTCGTTTTGATTGCCGTTTTGGCCGTTTCTCTTTCTGCTTGTGCGGGATTTAACCTTTTTGGCGAAAAGAAAATCGTTGAAGAAGATATCATTCCTGCAGAAGAGCTTTACGACAAAGCGATCCTGCAGGTAGAAAATCAGCGCTATCTTTCAGCGCAAAAGACTTTTGATAAGCTGGAGCGCCAACACCCATATTCTGAGTACTCAGAGCGTTCACGTTTGATGACCGTTTATATTAACGCGCGGACTGGCCGATATGAAAAGACCATTCTTGCGGCTGATCGGTTCCTGGCTCTTTATCCTTCGTCAGAGGATGCCCCATACGCGATGTATATGAAGGGCGCAGCACAATATAATCAAATGAAAGACATCACGCGCGACCAGCAAACCGCAGAAGATGCAATTTCTACTTTCCAAACGATTATCAATAATTACCCGGGTTCTCGCTATGCGAAGGACGCAAAAGAGCGGATTTTGATCGCTAAGGATCAACTTGCTGGCAAAGAAATGTCGGTTGGTCGCTATTATCTTGGCAACAACAATTACACAGCGGCAATCAATCGTTTCAGAACGGTTGTTGAGGACCATCAAACGTCAACCCATGTGGAAGAAGCATTGTTGCGTTTGACTGAGAGTTACTTGGCACTTGGTCTGGTGAATGAGGCAAAAACTGCAGCAGCTGTTTTGGGCCACAATTACCCTTCTAGCCAATGGTATGAAGATGCTTATAAGCTTTTGCAAAAACAGGGCCTGGCCCCTGAAGTTGCTGAAGGCAATTGGTTATCAGATCGCTAGACAGAACGCGCAATTTGTGATGGATTCCGTGGCATGCTAAGTGCCATTTCAATTCGAAATATAGTCTTGATTGATCAGCTCGATCTTATGCTGGATCGGGGTATGACTGCGCTTACCGGTGAAACGGGGGCGGGGAAATCCATTCTGCTTGATTCGCTGTCATTGGCGCTGGGCGGGCGTGGCGATGCATCTTTGGTGCGTAAAGGCTGCCCGCAAGGCCAAGTAGTGGCCACCCTACATTTGCCTTCAGACCATCACGTGCGCGATTTGATGCGCGAAAACGAGATTGAAGATGACGAAGAAATCATGCTTCGTCGGGTTCAATATGCCGATGGCCGCACACGTGGGTTTGTTAATGATCAACCAGTTTCCGCCAAATTCATGCGGCAGCTGGGAGAGCAGTTGATTGAAATTCATGGGCAGCATGATGATCGTGCGCTTGTTGATCCGAGCACCCACCGCACACTGCTAGATTCCTTTGGCGACTGCCAAAGCGCCCTGAGCAAAGTCAGCGCCGCCTTTAAAGCCTTGGGTGTGGCGCAAGACGCGCTCAACAGGCAAGAGGCAAAACTCGCCAAAGCGCAAGAAGACGAAGATTTCGCGCGGCACGTTATTGCCGAACTTGGGGCTCTAAATACTGAAGTTGGCGAAGAAGAGACACTTGCCGCCACCCGACAACGCCTAATGTCGCTCGAAAAGGCGGCTGACGAAGTGCGTGACGCGGATCAGGTACTCAATGGTCCCAATGCAGCTTCCAGTGGGTTGGCGGGCCTGATGCGCCAATTAATGCGCAAAGGGGAGGCCGAAGGCGGTCTGTTTGCGCCTTTGGTTGAAAGTCTTGATGCGACGCTGATTGCGCTTGATCGCAGCTCTGAGGCGCTTGAAGAGATCAAACGGCAAATGGATTTTGATCCACTTGAGTTGGAACGCACTGAAGAGCGCTTGTTCGCACTGCGCGCTGCTGCGCGCAAGCATCAAATATCCTGTGATGAATTGCCGGCGCTTTTAAACAAATATGAGCAAGCCATTGCTGAATTGGAACAGGGTGGTGATGATTTGACCGCGCTGCGTGCGGCGCTAGATGCTGCGCGCGTAAATTATCAAACCGCCGCGCGGGGCCTATCTGAAAAACGGGCAATGGCGGGCAAAAAGCTTATGCAGGCAGTGGAAGCTGAATTGCCGGACCTTAAACTCGGGCAAGCTCGTTTTATTGTCGACCATCAGATCGATGATAGTCGTGAAAGTGGCAATGGGTTTGATGTGATTGAATTTCACGTGCAGACAAACCCTGGCACGCACCCCGGCCCAATGATGAAGGTGGCTTCCGGTGGCGAACTGTCTCGTTTCTTGTTGGCACTTAAAGTCGTGTTGGCCGATAAAGGTTCGGCGCCGGTTTTGATTTTTGATGAGATCGACACTGGCGTTGGTGGTGCCGTTGCTGACGCGATCGGCAAGCGCTTGGCGCGGCTTTCGAGCAAAGTGCAAGTGCTTTCGGTCACCCATGCGCCCCAAGTTGCGGCCCGCGCTGCAACCCATTTGTTGATTGAAAAGCAAGTGATCGCAGAAGGCAGCTTAACCCGCACGCATGTGGCTGAACTTGATGACAAGAGCCGACGTGAAGAAGTTGCCCGCATGTTGGCTGGCTCCACCATTACAGATGAGGCGCGCGCTGCCGCCCATAGATTGATTGATGAGGTTTCGGCGTGACCGAGCAAAAACCTGTTGCTGATATGACCCGTGAAGAAGCGGCGCAAGAGCTTGCCCAATTGGCCAGCGAAATTGCAAAGCATGATGCGGCATATCACCAAAAAGATGCTCCAGTCGTTTCTGACGCGGCATATGATGCGCTGCGTCGCCGCAATGAGGCGCTTGAAGCTGAGTTTCCGGATTTGGTGCGTGAAGACAGTCCAACCAAAAAAGTTGGTTTCGCTGTTGCCGATGGCTTCAAAAAAGTAACCCATCGGCTGCCAATGCTTTCGCTTGGTAATGCCTTTTCTGATGAAGATTTAGCGGACTATGTTGGCCGAGCACACAAGTTTTTCGCCAAAGATGCAGGGCTTGAATTGGCCTTTACGGCAGAGCCGAAAATCGACGGACTTTCCGCCAGCTTGCGCTACGAAAACGGAATTTTCGTGCAAGGCGCCACCCGAGGTGACGGGGCTGAAGGCGAAGACATAACCGAAAACCTGAAGACCATCAAAGACATACCGCAAAAGCTTATTGGCGATGATGTGCCAGATGTGTTTGAGGTGCGTGGCGAAGTCTATATGTCGCACGCGGATTTTGAAGCGCTCAACAAAAAGCTAGAAGCCGAAGGAAAGCAGACATACGTTAACCCGCGCAATACTGCGGCCGGGTCGCTTCGTCAGCTTGATTCAAACGTAACTGCCAGTCGTAACCTGAAGTTTTTCGCCTATGCATGGGGCGACAATTCGGCCATGCCCGCGGATACGCAAATGGGCGTGGTTGAGGCGTTTCAGCGTTGGGGGTTTAAGGTCAACCCCTTGATGCGTCGAGTGAAAACTGTTGAGGAGATGGTTGCCCACCACACCTTAATCGGCGAGCAACGCGCAACGCTTGGTTATGATATTGACGGTGTTGTGTTCAAACTTGATCGATTGGATTTGCAGGCCCGTTGGGGCTTTGTGGCGCGGGCACCGCGATGGGCGATTGCTTTCAAATTCCCGGCAGAAAAAGCCACCACCATTCTTGAAGATATTGAAATTCAAGTGGGCCGCACCGGGGCGCTTACCCCTGTGGCGAAACTGAAACCTGTTACCGTGGGTGGTGTGGTTGTGTCCAACGCGACGCTGCACAACGAAGATGAGATTGAGCGTAAAGGCGTGTTGATTGGCGATACGGTGACCATTCAGCGAGCAGGCGACGTGATCCCACAGATATTGGGTCCGGTGCTTGAAAAACGCCCTGCGGATGCGAAAAGGTTCGAGTTTCCAACCCATTGCCCAATATGTGGCTCGCCGGCTGAGCGCGAGCTTAATGAAAAAACGGGCAAGCTGGACGTGGTGCGTCGATGCACTGGCGAATTGATTTGCCCGGCACAGGCGGTTAATCAGCTCAAGCATTTTGTTGCCCGCGATGCGCTAGATATTGACGGCATGGGCACAAAACAGGTCACTGCTTTTTATGAAGAAGGGCGGATCAAAACCGCTGCCGACATTTTCACTTTGCGTGAGCGGGATGCACAGAGTTTCAAGAAGCTTAAAGACCAGGAAGGCTGGGGCGCAACCTCAGTTCGCAAACTGTTCGACGCGATTGATGAGCGGCGCACGCCAGAACTCGACAAATTCATTTTTGCACTTGGCATTCGTCATGTGGGCAGCACAACCGGTGCGATGTTTGCCAAGAACTATGGCACATTCAACGCTTGGATGAGCGCTTGCATTGCAGCAGGCGAAGGCGATATGGCGGCACGCGAAAGCCTTTTGTCTATCGATGGTATTGGCGAAACGGTGGTGCAGTCTGTGGTTGGTTTTTTTGCCAATCAACAAAACCGGGCCGCAATTGATGCGCTTTTAGCGCAAGTTTCACCCCTCGAATATGTGGTTGCCTCAGCTGATGAAAACCCAGTTGCGGGCAAAACAGTGGTGTTTACAGGATCGCTTGAGCAAATGTCGCGATCTGAAGCAAAGGCGATGGCGGAACGGTTAGGCGCGAAAGTTGCCGGGTCGGTTTCGGCCAAAACCGATTTGCTGGTGGCCGGGCCAGGCGCTGGGTCTAAGCTTAAAAAGGCTCAAGATTTGGGCGTTGAAACCACCGATGAACAGGGCTGGTTTGATCTGGTTGGGCGCTAGACCATAGCCAATTGATCATGTGCAATTTTGTCCAAGACGGTTTTGCTGTCTTGGGATAGTCTTTGCACCATGGAGATGATTTCGCAACAAGATGCCACAAACATGGAGCTAGAGCAGGGGGAGCGCGCCAAATTTTGGCGCGAGGAAACCTATGACAGTTTGGAATGCCTTAAGGCGACCTTTTTACGGCACGAGTTTTCACCCCACACGCATGACACATTTGTAATTGGTGCGGTTGTTTCAGGCTATCAGCGGCACAAATTGAAGGGGGCCGAGTCAGTTGGTGGCCCGGGTTCGGTCTTCATGTTGAACCCCGAAGATGTGCATGATGGCCGACCGATGGAGCAGGGTTACAGCTATCGTATGTTTTATCCTTCGGTGAAACTGATGGACGAAATCGCCGCCGAACTGCCCCGCGCGCGTCAATCTGGTTCCTTGTTTTTCCGCGAGCTCATGTGTTCAGACAAGACCATCGCTGCAGGGCTCATAGCTGCCCATGATGTGCTCGAAAACAGCAAAGACCCGCTTGAAAAAGATGAAGCACTTTTCCGCTCGTTTGGCGCGCTTGTGGAGCGATATGGCAGCTGGTCCACCAGTGTTTTGGAAAAGCGCGAACCAAAGGCCATTGAGCGGGTTTGCGAATATATGCACGCCCATTTTGGTGAGGAATTGAACCTTGTGATGTTGGCCAATGTTGCCGGGATGAGCCGTGCCTATTTTGTGCGCCTATTCGCCAAACATATGAACCAAACGCCCCACAGCTATCTTACCGATATTCGGGTGCGGGCTGCCCGCAAAATGCTTCACGAAGGGCAAGACCCAATGGGTGTGGCTATTGAGTGCGGGTTTTTTGATCAATCCCACCTCAACCGGCATTTCAAACGCCGTATTGGCACCACCCCCGGTGCTTACAAAAACATGCATGCGCACTAAGAAAAGCTTTTGGAATTCCCCGCTACGTTGCGCACCCTTGGAGAGAAAAATGAGTGTTTCTGGATCGGCTTTGATGCGCCGAAGTGATTTTTCTGATGGGCTTCGTGCGATTGTACCTTTGGTGGTTGCGGCATTTCCCATAGCCTTAGTATTTGGTGCCTTAGCTGCGCAAAAAGGGCTGTCGCCTTTTGAAACCATGTTGATGAGTAGCGTGGTTTTTGCCGGTGGTTCGCAATTTGTGGCAATTGATTTTTGGGCCACGCCGGTGCCTTGGGTCGCTATCACCATCAGCGCTTTGTTGGTCAATATACGCCACGTCTTGATGAGTGCATCATTGGGCGCAAAAACCAAACAGATGGGCTTTGGTTGGCAATTGATTGCTTTTGGTTTTTTGGCTGACGAAGTTTGGGCGCTCTCTGAACATCGAGCGCGAAAACAAGGCACTAGCTTTGCTTTCATGATGGGATTGGCCATACCATTTTACGTCAACTGGCTTGTGATGACCGGGGTTGGGGCCAGTTTGGGCACTCTGTTGGCTGATCTTGACCCGGCCAAATGGGGCTTTGATTTCGCATTTCCGGCGATCTTTATTGGCTTGATTATGGGGTTTTGGCAGGGCCAAAAAACAGGTGTTATTTTGGGCGCTAGCGGGTTGGCCGCAATTGCGTGCAAAGCCTTTGTACCCGGCGCTTGGTACATAGCGGCTGGGGCCGTCGCTGGCGTTTTGGTCGCCGCGGTTGTAGCCGATCCTGAAAGCTTGGAGACATAGATCATGGAAGCATTTTTTCAAACCGATCCTCTGACTTTATTGGCCATTCTTGGCATGGGTGTCGCCACCTATTTGACTCGTATTTCGGGCCTTGTTCTGGTGCGGTATATTGACCTTAAGGGGCGCACCCGTGCGGCTTTGGAGGCGGTGCCTGTGGCGGTTTTAATGTCTGTTATTGCCCCTACAGTTTTAGCAACCGGACCAGCAGAAACAGCAGCGGCTGTGGTGACTATGCTTGCGGCATTTCGCCTGCCTTTACTTGGGGTTGTGGCGGTAGGTGTTGTTTCTGTGGCGCTATTTCGGGCGGTGCTTGGATTGCTTTAAAGCATACCCAACAAAGAGCCGACAATTGCGCCAACCAGCACCATCAACCAAGGCGGAACGTTCCACTTGGTGAGCAGAACAAAAGCCATCGCAACAAGCGCGAAATCGAGCGGGTTGAGCACCGTGCTTTGCCAAATGGGTGAGTAAAACGCAGCGCCCAAAAGTCCCACCACAGCGGCGTTTGCGCCGGATAGGAGTGATTTTGCGGCATGCATTGTTCTGAATTTTTGCCAGTAAGGCATAATGGCGTAAACCAGCAAAAATCCCGGCAAGAATATCGCGATGGTGGCGATCAATGCATTGAGGATTGCGCCGGGAAGCGGAGCGCTTGCTGCGCCCAAAAAGGCGGCAAAACTAAAGATGGGCCCCGGCACGGCTTGGGTCATGCCATATCCTGCTAAGAAACTGTCTTTATTGACAATTCCAGTGGCGACGACTTCGGTTTCAAGCAAGGGCAACACCACATGGCCGCCACCAAAAACCAGTGCGCCCGCACGATAAAAACTGTCAAAAAGCTCGAGCCGTAGGTCCGTCGTATTTTGGGCCAAAATTGGCAATCCGAACAGTAGAACCACGAAAATAATCAGCGCTGAATTTGCCGCTGAAACGGGGATAAGTAGGGGTGAGACATGCTCATTTGGTTCGCTTTGAACCGATTTGATCGCGAAACGTCCCAAAATTGCGCCAAAAAGGATGGCTGCAATTTGGCCGAGCGGCCCGACGACGATTGTGACGATCAAGAGGGATAAAATGGCGATGGTTGCTGTTGTGCGGGTGTTGCATAGGGAAAGTGACATGCCCAAAATCGCTTGGGCGACTACAGCTGTTGCCACAAGCTTTAGCCCATGGATGAGACCTGTGCCAAAGAGTGCCGAAAGTGTGTCAGCAAACAGCGCAAACAGGACCAAAAACACAGCGGACGGCAAAGTGAATGCGGTGAATGCCGCTAGGCCGCCCAGCAGTCCGCCACGCTGAAGACCTAAAGCAAAACCGACTTGTGAACTTGAAGGCCCAGGTAGAAATTGGCACAGCGCCACCAAATCTGCATAGGCGCTTTCGGAAAGCCATTTGCGCTTGGTAACAAATTCAGCGCGAAAAAAGCTCATGTGTGCCACCGGTCCACCAAAGGAGGTGAGGCCAAGTCTTGTAAAGGCGGCGAATATTTCAGGAAGCGGGCGTGACATTAGGTTGATTCTCCTTTGGCCACGCCACGATTTGCCTAAATCGGTTGCGTTGCTTGGTGCAGCCACGCTTTGTCACTATCGCCCAATTGTGACGCTGCGATTTCAAAACATTGTTTGTGATAGTGGTTGAGCCAAGCAATTTCGCTTGCGCTCATCAAATCCTTGTTGATCAATCGCTTGTCAATCGGTGTAAATGTGATCGTTTCGAACGACAGGAATGGAGCATTTTCAGTGCTTTTGTCGCTTTCTTTGACCACCAGCAAGTTTTCAATACGGATACCGTGGCTGCCTTCAAGATAGTAGCCGGGCTCGTTTGAGATGATGTTGCCCACTTCAAGCGGCGAATGATTGCGTGGGGAAACCCCACACGGACCTTCATGCACGCCCAAAAATGCGCCTACACCATGCCCCGTGCCATGATTGTAGTCCAAGCCTTCTGCCCACAAGAACTGACGGGCAAGTACATCCAAATGTGTGCCGGTCGTCCCTTTGGGGAAAATTGCAACGCTTAAGGCAATCATGCCTTGGAGCACCAAAGTGAAGTGCTTCTTTTGTTCGCTTGTGGCCGGGCCGGTGGCCATGGTGCGGGTGATGTCGGTGGTGCCTTCAAGATATTGGCCGCCGCTATCCACCAGCATCAATTCGCCAGGCACCAGGGTCCGGTCACTTTTGTCGGTCACCCGGTAATGGCAAATCGCGCCATTTGGGCCGGATCCGGAAATGGTTTCAAAGCTAATGTCGACCAACGAATTTGCTTGTCGGCGAATTTGCTCGAGTTGCTTGACGATTGCGATTTCGGTGAGTTCACCCTTTGGCGCTTCAGCGTCTAGCCACGAAAGGAACTTGGCCATCGCGGCGGCATCAGTGCGTTGGGCTGAAACCATGCCTTCGATCTCTGTTGCGTTTTTACGTGATTTGATGGCCAAAACGGGATCGGCCTCATTCAACAACTCACCATTTGCTTCAATAACAATGTTGGAGAGTTTTGATGGGCAAGTGTTGCCGTCCATCCAAATTGTTTTGTTGCCAGCAAGTCCCTTAAGATCGCTTTCAAGGGTGCTGATTGGGCAAAGGGTAACTGCATCACCCAACTCTGCACTTAGAACCGATGTGATTTTTTCAGGTTGCACATATAGTTTTGCGGTGCCTGACTTTTCAATTATCGCAAAGCCCAGCGTAACTGGCGTATTGGGGATATCAGACCCCCGGATGTTGAACAGCCAGCAAAAGCTTTCAGGCAGGGTGAGCACCAACGCGTCTGCGTTACGCTCTGCAATGGTTTTGGCAAGATCTGAGATTTTGTCGGCAGCAGACTTTCCGGTTTGTTCCAACGAGAGCGTAAAGATTTTATCTGTTGGCGGGGCTGGCCGGTCTTGCCAGATCTCATCGACCAAATTGGTGCATTCGACCAATTCGATGTCGGACTTTTTCAGCGCATCGCGCAAGGTCTTGATGGCGTAGGGGGTGTGTAACCAGCCATCAAAACCCACGCGTGCGTTTGTTGGCAGGGCGTCTACCAACCACTTTTGGGCCGCGTCTGGTTTCATTTCAACGCATTCAACCGCGTCTGTATCTGTTTGGGCGGGCGCTTGAATGGTGTAGCGCCCATCGACCACAAGCGCTGCGCGATCTTTGGTGACAATGGCATAGCCCGCAGAGCCGGTGAAACCAGTCATGTAGGCTAGACGTTCGTCGCCGGCAGGTACATTTTCGCCCCTGTGCGCATCGTCACGTGGGATTAAAAAGGCATCTACATTGGCGCTTTCCATCGCAGCACGAAGGTGCGCCAGTCGAGGTTTCACCAGAGATGGATCAGCTTTTTCATCAAATTGTTGAAATTGGATTGAGCTGTCGTTGTTGAACATGCGGTACGTTATCCTCTAGATCGCATTTTTGGCGCGTCGAAATTTTTGTGCATCGAAGGTGCTTTAAGCAACCAAACAGGAGATAGAAATGGCAAATCCATTAGAGTTCATGTTTGGTCTGTTTTCTTCAATGATGAAGTCTCGGACCAAAGCAGTTGATCGAGATATAGATCAATTTACTGAAGTCGAGCACTATGACACCAATCGAAACCACACCATGTGAGCTGGTTCAGTCTACCAACCCGCAAAGAATGATTTCCTATCATTTTCAGTCGCGCAATGATTTAGTTCGTTGCGCGTTTTGTTTATCCTCAGCGAATTGTATTGTTATTGTCTCGGTATGCTGAAAACGCATGGCTGTGGTGCGGTTCTGCCTCTACCTAAAATTTTTTACATGGCTACATTGGTTTCAAGAATTCAAAAAAGCAACCCCACTTTTGGTTGAAATTGTAGGAGACGAGAATGGCACAGACAGTTGGTTTTTTCCGCGGCGTAGTAGACGCAATGGTTTCATCACGCAGCAAGCATGCAGATCGTCAAGTTGCGAAGTTTTTGAAAACCCACGGACATGATGCGATCAACAATGATCGTATGAACGGATTTTGATTTTAGGCGCTTTCGCCTTGCTCTTTTAGGATACACAAAATGGCTAAAACCGGTTTCTTTCGCAACGTGATGGACGCAATTGTAACGTCACGCAGCAAACATGCAGAGCGCGAAGTTGCTCGCTTTGTTGAAACACATGGCTACCGCAATTTGCTGAACGAAGATCGTTCACGCAACGGCTTCTAAGGTTTAAACCTTAAGCTTGACGTTGCAATCTCAGGATTGTCCAATCGCCCTTTTCGACTTGTTCGAGAAGGGCGATTTTGTTTTCTGCGTAGGCTTCAATAACGCTGTCTGCTTGGCGATTCAGAAGTCCTGCCAAGACCACAATGCCATCAATTTTTGTGTGTTTGGCAATGTCTGGTGCTAGTTCGACCAATGGGCCAGCCAAAATATTGGCCAGCACCAAATCAAATGGGCCGCGCTGCTCAAAGATCTCATGATCCATGCCAGTTGATACTGCTGTTTCGATCATGTCTTTTACGCCATTAATTTGCGTATTTTCAATTGTGACTTCAATCGCTTTGGCGTCAATGTCGGTGGCCAGCACGTTGTTGTTGAACCGTTTTGCGGCCGCGATGGCCAAAATACCCGTGCCAGTACCCAAGTCCAAAATCGTTTTAGGCTGCACACCAGAATTTGCAATCAGTGAAATGGCTTCAAGGCAGCCTGTTGTGGTTTCATGGTGTCCGGTGCCAAAAGCTTGGCCCGCATCAATTTTAATGGCGATTTTATCATCAGGATTTGGCGCTTCAACATGACTGCCGTGGACAAAAAACTCGCCCGTATCGATTGCTGACAAACCTTCAAGGGAATGGGCAACCCAATCTTTGTCTGGCACTTTCGCCAGTGTAAATTCAACCGTGCCGTTCAAAACCCGCTGCGCAAGTTCGTTAAAGCGCGCAATGTTTGGTTTTTGATCACATGTGGCTTCAAACACCCAATCACCATCAGCATTTTCAAATGCCGACGCGGACAAAGCCAGTCCGTATTCTTCCATCACTGCATCAGCCAGCGCAAATGCATCTTGTTTAGACATGGGGACGGTGATTTGTTCTAGGGTCATTTGATTGGCCTTTATGCCCGCTTGATAAAGCTTTCGAGGACTTTTTTGCGCCCTACAGAGGGAAAGTCAATGGTGAGTTTATTGCCATCGACGCTGGCCACAATGCCTTCGCCAAATTTGAGGTGAAGAGCTTTGTCGCCTTGTTTAAAGCTTGATGAGGATGAACTGACAGAGCCAGAGCGTGCTATTAGCTCACCTTCAATCGTCGGGCCTCGATCTGTGCCACGGGATTTGTGCTGGTTTTGCGCGCGTTGCCAGCCCGGTGTTTCATAAACACTGTCGAACGGATCGCGGTTATCGAATTTTGAGGCTGTATTGCGGCCACCATAGTTGTAGCCGCCATAACTTGAGCCTGTGTCTTTGACTTCAACGGCGTCTGCGGGCAATTCGTCCAAGAAACGAGAGGGAATGCAGGTTTGCCAAAGGCCGTGGATGCGGCGGTTTTGTGCGACCGTTAGTTTGGCGCGTTTTTTGGCACGGGTAATCCCGACGTAGGCGAGGCGACGTTCTTCTTCCAATCCCGTCTTGCCACTTTCATCGAGCGAGCGTTGATGGGGGAACAGGCCTTCTTCCCAACCGGGCAAAAACACGGTGTCGAACTCTAGCCCTTTGGCGGCATGTAGGGTCATGATGGAAACGGCATCATCCGATCCGTCGCCGCTGTCGCGGTCCATCACAAGGGAAACGTGCTCCAAAAATCCGCCAAGTGTTTCGAACTCTTCCATCGAGCGAATTAGTTCTTTTAAGTTTTCAAGCCGACCTGGCGCGTCCGCTGAGCGGTCATTTTGCCACATTTGGGTGTAGCCGCTTTCGTCCAAAATGGCTTCAGCCACTTCTGCGTGGGGCTGGTTTTGCAACCGGTTGGCCCAATCGTCAAACTGACTGATCAAAAAGCGCAAAGTTGAGCGTTGTTTGGGCTTTAATTCGTCGGTTTCAATCAGATCGCGCGTGGCTTGGATCATTGGCACGTTGGCCGCCCGTGCTGCATCGTGCAGCAAGCGGATGGTGGCGTCGCCCAAACCCCGTTTTGGCACATTGACGATCCGCTCAAACGCCAAATCGTCAGCTTGCTGTGCGGTGGCACGCAAATAGGCGAGGGCGTCGCGAATTTCTTTGCGCTCGTAAAAGCGTGGTCCGCCAATAACGCGGTAATTGAGGCCCAGTTTGATGAACCGTTCCTCGAACTCGCGCATTTGGAAAGACGCGCGTACAAGGATCGCCATGGAGTTGAGCTGATGGCCTTGGCGTTGGAACTGTTCGATTTCTTCGCCAATGTGGCGGGCTTCTTCTTCAGAATCCCAAACAGAGGTGACACTGACCGGATCGCCTTCTTCGCCCACATCCGTCTGCAAGGTTTTGCCCAAGCGATCTTCATTGTGCGAAATTAAGTGCGATGCAGCACGTAGGATTTTTGAAGTGGAGCGATAATTGCGCTCTAGGCGGATAACTTTTGCGCCGGGGAAGTCTTTTTCGAACCGCAGAATGTTATCAACTTCAGCGCCGCGCCAGCCGTAAATTGATTGGTCATCATCACCCACCACACAAACGTTGGAGTTGCCTTGCGCGAGTAGGCGCAACCACAAATATTGGGCGACGTTTGTATCTTGATACTCGTCCACCAGCATGAATTTAAAGCGGCGATGAAATTCTTCGAGCACCGTTGGATTGTCTTTGAGCAAGCGAATGCATTCAAGCAACAGATCGCCAAAATCAGCGGCATTGAGGGTTTTTAAGCGCGCTTGGTAAGCGGCGTAAAGCTTTGCGCCTTTACCATCTGCGAATGCGCCTGCATCAGAAGCGTCCAATTGTTTGGGCTGCAAGCCTTTGTTTTTCCACCCATCGATCATGTGCGCCAGCTGGCGAGCGGGCCAGCGCTTTTCATCGACATTTTCAGCTTGTAAGAGCTGCTTTAACAGCCGGATCTGATCGTCTGTATCAAGAATGGTGAAATCAGACTTTAGGCCCACCAGTTCGGCATGGCGGCGGATGATTTTTGCGCCGATGGAGTGGAAGGTGCCAAGCCAAGGCATGCCTTCAACCGAGCCGCCAACGAATTTTGCAATCCGCTCTTTCATTTCGCGGGCCGCTTTGTTGGTAAAGGTTACCGCAAGGATTTCGTGGCCGCGCGCACGGCGTGTCGCCAGAATATGTGCAATCCGCGTGGTCAATACGCGGGTTTTACCGGTGCCCGCACCTGCCAGCACCAAAAGTGGGCCATCGATGCTTTCAACAGCATCTTGCTGCTCAGGGTTCATACCCTCAAGATAGCGCGGTGCGCCGCCGCCAAACTGCGACGTAATCGGTCCTGGTTGTGAACTGGGGGCTTTGCCCGGCCTTGCAATCATTACGTGCGCTCGAATCTCGTTTTGTTCTTTATAAGTCACCTGCAAATATTTGTATATGCGGAGGTGAAGTTAGATTTGTCATCTCAATGTAGCATTGGGACCCTATTGGCAAGGGCGATTTAGCTCACAACCAAGGGACTGCTCAATCATGAAACCTTCACACTTGCTTGGCGCATTGGCGTTTAGCGCGGTCAGCATAACGGCTTTGAATGCTGCCGCTGCGCCGCACTTCAACCGTATCTCTAGTTTTCCAGTGGCCAGCAATATCCCAGCTGATATGGACGCAAAAAGCGTTTCATCATCTGAAATTATTGCTGCGACTGAAGACGGCATGACATTGATTTATTCAGATAGCCCTTTGGGCGGCATTGGCTTTGTTGGTATTGCTGACCCAAAAGCGCCGGTTGCACAGGGTTTTTTGGCGTTAGACGGTGAACCGACATCGGTTTCGATTTTGGGCGGAAAAGCGTTTGTTGGCGTCAATACTTCTGAAAGCTACGTTGCGCCATCGGGCCACTTGGCGATTGTTGATATTGCCTCAAAAACGGTAACGGCCTCTTGCGATCTTGGCGGTCAACCTGACAGCGTTGCGGTTTCTGGTGACGGGTCATTGGTTGCGGTGGCGATTGAAAATGAGCGCGATGAGGATTTGAACGAAGGGGAACTTCCTCAATTGCCAGCTGGCTTTGTCACTATCTTTGATATCGCGAATGGAGTTGCTGATTGTAGCAGCAAACGAGTTGTCGATCTTGCTGGGTTGGCCTTGATTGGCGCATCTGATCCTGAGCCAGAGTTTGTTGATTTCAATTCGATGAACGAGATCGTTGTTTCTATGCAGGAAAACAACCATTACGCGATCATCGATGGTGCAACTGGTGTGGTTAAAAACCACTTCTCAGCTGGTGCTGTTGATCTGACGTTTATTGACGTTGAAGAGGAGCGCGCGTTTACATTTGACGGGGCGCAAACCCAACGTCTGCGTGAGCCTGACGCGGTGAAATGGCTTGATGATAATCGCTTCGTGGGCGCCAACGAAGGTGACTATAACGGCGGTTCACGCAGCTTTACGATCTACAATAAAGATGGATCTGTTTCATTTGAATCGGGGACTTCTTTGGAGGTTCTTGCGGCGCGTGCAGGTCACTATCCCGAAAAGCGCTCTGGCAACAAGGGTGTGGAAC
>NZ_CAKZPW010000039.1:0-5494 GCF_937139385.1 uncultured Maritalea sp.
AATATTTTCAATATCGGTCGTTGTGTTCTTCGGGTTGATCGCTGCCAAATATGGCTTTGATATTTGGCTTAAATCAACACAGTCGGGCCACACCACGGACTCTTACTTAGCAGTGCCCAAAGTTTTCGTAGATAGCTCTATTTGGGTTGGATTTGGCTTGCTTTCATTGCAGGGCCTATCGGAAATCATCAAGGTTTTGCGCGACCCCAATCTCATCAAAAATGCCACATTAGGACAACACTGATTATGGAAGTCATTCTTATCCTTTTCAGCCTGATTGGGCTTTTGTTGCTCAGGGTGCCGGTTGCCTTTGCCATGGGTGCTCTGGGTGTGGTTTTGCTTTGGCTCAAGGGCTTTCCGCTCATCGCAGTGCCGCAGCGATTATTCGGATCGATGGACAGTTTTGAGTTGTTGGCTGTGCCGCTGTTCTTACTCATGTCCAATGTACTGCTAAAGGGTGGCGTGGGGCGCGATCTTTTTGCCAGCGTTCAGGCTTGGGTTGGACACCTGCCAGGCGGGCTTGGCGTTGCAACAACAATGAGCTGCACACTCTTTTCTGCAATCTCTGGTTCATCCGTTGCGACAGCGGCCACGATTGGCACTGTTGCCATCCCCGAAATGGATAAACGCGGTTATGACCGCCCATTCACCCTTGGCCAGCTGGCCGCCGGCGGTACATTGGGCATTCTTATTCCACCTTCAATCCCACTCATTTTGTACGGCGTCGTCACCGAGTCCTCAATTCCAACTCTGTTCCTTGCAGGCGTTGGGCCGGGCCTGTTTTTGGCAACTTTGTTTATCATCTATGCGGTCATCTACAATCGAAAGAGCAATGCTCAAATGCTCCAACGGTACAGCTGGGGAGAACGGTTCCGGGCAACGCTTTATGCATTACCAACCGTTGTATTGGCGATTGCCATAATCGGTTCAATTTACGCAGGAATCGCGACACCATCTGAAAGCGCGGGCGTTGGTTTCGTGCTGGCAATTGTCATGACCTTTGCTATGGGGCGCATGAACTGGGAGAAGTTCTCTGCCGCTGTTCATGATGCGATGCGCACAACTTCAATGATTTTCATCATCGTGGCCGGCGCAAAGGTATTCTCCTATGCCATCACGCTCTATCTCATACCACAGACCATCAGCGGCTTCTTAACGAGCAATATTTCCAGCCCAACCCTATTTATCCTTGCCGTTGGACTTGTATTGTTGATCGTCGGCTTCTTCTTGGAAGCATTATCGATGCTGCTGATCATGGTACCAGTACTATATCCAGCTTTGCAGGCAATGGGCATCGACCCCATTTGGTTCGGCATTTTCTTTGTTGTGCTTATCGAGACTGCACTAATTACCCCGCCCGTGGGATTGAACTTGTTCGTTATTCAAGCGGTGGGAAAAGCGCGCCTTGAGGACGTGGTGAAAGGCGCAATGCCGTTTGCACTGATCATGTTGTCGACCGCCATTTTGCTGTGGTTTTGGAAAGACTTAGCGTTGTTCATCCCCTACAAGCTCCTGTAATTTGAGCGTCAAAACAAAAAAGGCGGCCCAGGGGCCGCCCAAAGTTGTTTGTGCAGTGACTAATCAGAGGAAATAAAATTAGAGCGCACGATATTGATGGCCCTCAAACATGAGGTCATACAATTCATTGGCCAAATCTGCCGGATCGCGGTCCGACGTGTTTAGCGTAATGTCTGGATTTTCTGGCACTTCGAACGGCGAATCTATGCCGGTGAAGTTTTTGATTTCACCTTTTTTCGCCCGAGCATAAAGCCCTTTGGGGTCACGTTCTGCGCAAACTTCAATTGGTGTGTTCACATAGGCTTCGATGAATTCAATATCACCTGCCACTTCACGTGCCAATTTGCGCTCGTTTTTGAACGGCGATATGAAGGACACCAGAACGATCAGCCCAGCATCGGCCATTAGTTTGGCAACTTCGGCGATGCGGCGAATGTTTTCGACCCGATCTTCATCGGTGAAACCCAAATCTTTGTTCAGCCCGTGGCGTACATTGTCTCCATCAAGAATGTAAGTGTGCTTGCCTTCAGCGGCGATGCGTTTTTCCAAGAGGTTCGCAACCGTTGATTTGCCAGAACCAGACAGACCTGTAAACCAGACAATTTTTGGTGTTTGCCCCTTCATTTCTGAACGGGTTTTGCGGTTCACGTCAAAATCTTGGTAGGTCAAGTTTTGAGCGCGGCGCAGGCCAAATTCCACGGTGCCTGCCGCCAAGGTCGCGTTGGACAAGCGGTCAATCAGAATAAAGCCACCAGTTGTGCCATTTTCAGCATAAGGATCAAACGCGATCGGTTTGTCTGTTGCGATGGTCACGGTGCCAACTTCGTTGAGGTCAAGGCACTTTATTGCACTTTGCTCCAGGCTGTTGACGTTGGTCTTATACTTGATGTTGGTGATGGTGGCGGGCACCAATTGGGTGCCAACCTTAATCAGGTAAGAACGACCAGACATGGCCCGCTCTTCATTCATCCAGACCAGTTTGGCTTGGAGTTGATTGGAATATTCAGGCACTGCGCCGGGGGTAGATAAAACATCGCCACGCGAGATATCAATTTCGCGATCCAAAACAAGCGTTACCGCCTGACCGGCAATCGCCTCGTCCAAATCGCCATCCATCGTGACGATGCGTTCAACTTTTGCGGGTTTGCGCGAAGCAGCCACCAGCACTTCGTCACCCGGCTTAACAGATCCACCAGCAACGGTTCCTGAGAAGCCACGGAAATCCAGGCTTGCGCGGTTTACCCATTGAACGGGGAAACGGAAGGGTTTTTCCGTCTTGTCTTCGGTCACGTCGATTTCTTCGAGATATGGCACAAGTTGCGGGCCTCGATACCAATCCATCTCTTTACTTTTGTTGACGATATTGTCGCCACGCAGCGCTGAGATCGGGATAGTCACTAAGGATTTGAACCCCAATTGACCCGCGAACTCGCGATACTCCGCCTCGATTTTATCGAACACGTCCTTATCGTAACCAACGAGATCGATTTTGTTGACCACGGCCACAACATGCTTCACGCCGATCAGTGAAAGGATAAAACTGTGGCGACGAGTTTGAGTCAGCAAGCCTTTGCGTGCATCGATCAAGACAATCGCCACATCTGCATTTGATGCACCTGTAGCCATGTTGCGCGTGTACTGCTCGTGACCTGGTGTATCGGCCACAATAAACTTGCGTTTGTTGGTGGTGAAAAACCGGTAAGCCACATCAATGGTGATGCCCTGCTCGCGCTCAGCCGTTAGACCATCCACCAAAAGCGAAAAGTCGATACCTTCATCACCCGTGGTGCGGTTGTGGCTTTCCTTTTGCAAGGCCGCGAGCTGATCGTCCAAGATCAACTGGCTATCGTACAGCAAACGTCCAATCAGGGTTGATTTGCCGTCATCAACAGACCCACAAGTGAGAAAGCGCAACAGGCTTTTGTTGGTTTGTTGGCCAAGCCAACTATCAACGTCCAAAGCATTGTTTTTCTGGATATTTTCTTGAATAGACATATTAAAAATATCCTTCTTGTTTCTTCTTCTCCATCGAACCCGCCTGATCGCTATCGATCAAGCGACCTTCACGCTCTGAGGTGGTGGAGGCATTCATTTCCATGATAATTTCGGGCAAAGTTGCTGCGTCTGATTTGATGGCGCCAGTTAACGGGTAACAACCAAGCGTGCGGAACCGCACCATTTCATCGCGTGGCACCTCGCCGTCGTTCAGTGGCAAACGATCATCGTCGACCATGATCAATGTGCCAGAACGCTCAACTACCGGGCGCTTTTTCGCCAAGTAGAGCGGCGGAATTTCAATGCCTTCAGAATAGATGTAGGTCCAAATGTCGAGTTCAGTCCAGTTGGACAATGGGAACACACGCATGCTTTCGCCCGGTGCCAAACGGGTATTGAACACCCGCCAGAGTTCTGGGCGTTGATTCTTTGGGTCCCACGCGTGCTGCGCGTTGCGATGCGAAAAGATACGCTCTTTTGCGCGAGACTTTTCTTCGTCCCGTCGGGCACCGCCAATTGCTGCATCATATTGCCCAGCGTTCAGCGCTTGGCGCAACGCAACTGTTTTCATGATGTCTGTATATCGCGAAGAACCATGATCGAATGGGTTGATGTTTTCCGCTTTACCTTCTTGGTTGGTGTGCACCAACAGATCAAATCCATGCTCATCTGCCATGCGGTCACGGAAGTTGATCATTTCCTTAAATTTCCACGTTGTGTCCACATGCAAAAGCGGAAATGGAATTTTTGAAGGAAAGAAAGCTTTGCGCGCCAAATGCAGCAAAACGCTTGAATCTTTACCAATCGAATACATCATCACCGGACGTTCGAATGATGAAGCAACTTCGCGAAAGATCTCTATGCTCTCAGCTTCGAGTGCTTGAAGGTGGGAAATTGATTTTTGTGTGGCCGACATGATGGCTCCAAAACGGGCAAAACGAGTTGCCCCTAAAATAGGCTGAGGGGTCGCGCAAAACAATCATACAAATCAGTGCGTTAGGCCATAAAGAACGTAGTTTTTGCCATTGGCACAATCCGCGCACGACCTGCCATGCTTGAGCAAAGTTTAGGGAAACGTGATTGTTTGTTTTGCCAATTTGGGGGCAAAGTTTTTCAAAAGGCAGCGAACGCCAAGACCAAATGCGCGGGCACATGCGGGGCAATCATGGGCATGTCACCCCAAGAACATGAGAATTTAATTCGCCATTATTTTGCAGACGCTAGATCGGTTTGCCAAGTTTTCCAATTAATGGGAAAAGCCTTTGTTTTTCACCAATTTGTGCCTTGAGAAACCGCGTTTTGAGACCTAATGTCTAGCCAACATCAAAAGGAATGACTCGTATGACCCAGCACAGAAGCGTTTTAGACGCAATTGGCAACACTCCGCTTATCCGGCTCAATGCAGTATCTGAGGCGACAGGATGTGAGATTTGGGGCAAGGCTGAGTTTTTGAATCCGGGACAATCGGTGAAAGACCGCGCAGCGCTTTACATAATCCGCGATGCGGAAAAGCGCGGACTTTTGCGCCCAGGCGCCACCATTGTTGAGGGCACAGCAGGAAACACAGGCATCGGCTTGTCCATGGTCGCCAATGCCCTTGGCTATAAGTCAGTGATCGTTATTCCAGACACCCAAAGCAAAGAGAAAAAAGACAGCATCCGCCTAGCTGGCGCGACATTGATCGAAGTGCCGGCAAAGCCATACAAAAACCCAAACAACTATGTGAAGCTGTCTGGCCGTTTGGCTGAGAAGCTGAACAACGAATTGCCAGAGGGTGCCATTTGGGCCCAACAATTTGACAATGTGGCAAATCGCCAAGCGCATATTGAAACAACAGGGCCCGAGATTTTTGCGCAAACAGATGGCAAAGTTGATGGGTTCATTTGTGCGGTTGGATCTGGCGGCACATTGGCGGGCATTTCTGCCACTCAGCTCGGCTCATACGCCATCAAAGGTGCACTCGAAAAAAGCGGCGTGAGCG
>NZ_CAKZPW010000040.1:0-12422 GCF_937139385.1 uncultured Maritalea sp.
GCTTTCTTCTGGTGGCACCAGCAAACCAGCTTGATTTTCAGTCATTGCATGACCTCCCAACAGACCGGCTGCACAAAACGCGGCGCCGGTCATCAATACCTCTCGTCTGATCATTGCAGCTTCCCTTTTGATGCTTATCGGCCTCAGTCTAGCATAACTCCTATCAAAAAATGGGGCCAATGTATCCCGATTTAGGCACTCCAAAGCCCTTCCAGCTTCACCCCTTTGGCGCGAACATATCCGGGTGGGCAGCCTGAAACGCGGGATGCTGCTTGCAGTTTTCTTCGATGGCGAGAATGCGTTCGCAAGTCGACAAGTCAACGTCCCAACGCCGCGCATTATAGAGCTGCGGCATCAAGCACGTATCGGCCATGGTTGGACTGTCGCCAAAGGAAAACTTAGAGTCTGATTGTTGGAGCAGCATGCCTTCATAGGCGTGCAAGCCTTGGCCGATGAAGTGGTGAAACCAATCGCGCACCGCGTCTTTGCCAACACCGAATGTCTTGGTGATATGCTGGGTCACACCCAAATTACACACGGGGTGAATATCCATCGCAATAGCGTGGCTTAGTGCCCGCACACGCTGACGATCCAGCGCATTTCCTGGCATCAGCCCCTGATCTGGGTGCATTTCGGCCAAATATTCGATAATCGCAACGGATTGGGTGAGCAACATACCGTCAAGTTCGATGGTCGGCACCAAACCCTGCGGGTTGAGCAGGTGATAAGATTCACCCTTATGCGCCCCCTCAAGCAAGTTTACATCAACCACTTCATACTCAACACCACACAAGGCCAAAGCAATGCGCACCCGATAGGCAGCAGAAGAGCGCCAATAATTGTATAAAATCACGTCAGACAAAAGTGTCTCCGACATATTGGCGCTCCAAGTATTTTAGCCGAATTTGACGATTTGCTGATCAATAGCACCAAAGATTGTGCTGCCATCATCGTTGAGCATTTCAATGCGCACTTGGTCACCGAACTTCATAAATTCAGTTTTTGGCGCGCCATCGTTGATGGTTTCAATCATACGGATTTCCGCAATGCACGAATAGCCCAAGCCGCCATCACGCACGGGCTTGCCCGGTGTGCCGTCTTTATCTTTGTTCGACACGGTGCCGGACCCGATGATCGCTCCAGCGGCAACGTGGCGCGTTTTGGCCGCATGCGACACGATTTTGGGGAAATTGAACGTCATATCAACGCCCGCATTGGCCTTGCCGAAAGCATCGCCATTATAATGCACCAACATATCGCGATGCACTTTGCCGTCGGCCCAATGATCGCCCAACTCGTCTGGGGTCACCGCAACGGGTGCAAACGCTGTTGCGCCTTTACTTTGGAAAAACCCAAAGCCTTTTGCCAGTTCCCCGGGGATCAAAGCGCGATAGCTCACATCATTGAGCAACACGATCAATTTGATTTTGTCAGCGGCAGCCTCAGGCGAAATACCCATCGGCAAATCATCACAGATCACGCCGATTTCCGCTTCCATATCGATGCCCCAACTCTCGGAGCCAACTTCAACATTCTGGTTTGCGCCAAGCATTGCGTCTGGTGCGCCCATATACATCAAGGGGTCTTCCCAAAAACTTGCGGGCAAATCTGCGCCGCGTGCTTTGCGCACCAATTCAACATGGTTCACATAAGCCGACCCATCCGCCCACTGGCTTGGGTTTGGTAATGGTGCCATGGCTTTGGTTGCATCAAACGCATCGCCAACACTGGCGTCAGCATTGATCTTATCAGAAAGGGCTTGAAGACCTGCTTCAACGCCGGCCCAATTATCAATCGCATCGCGCATGGTTTTGGCCACATCTTGTGCGCTCAAATAGCGCGTCAAATCACGGCTTACCACCACCAATTCGCCATAACGCGATTGGTTTGAAAGAGTTGCAAGTTTCATAGATCAGTCCCACTTTCCTTCTGGGGTGCCATCAAAATGGCTCTTCAAATCAGCCCAGCAATCAATGTAATTGTCTTGTGTCGTTTCTAGCGTCGCCGCATATTCCGTCAACAGCTGAGGGAAGCGGGTTTCGAACATAAACGCCATCGTATTGTCGAGTTTTTGCGGTTTCAAGTCAGCGGTTGAGGCTTTGTGAAAACCACCAGCATCCGGCCCATGCGGCAACATCATATTGTGCAAGCTCATGCCGCCGGGCACAAAGCCCTCTTCTTTCGCGTCATATTGACCGTGAATAAGGCCCATGAATTCGCTCATAATATTGCGGTGATACCAAGGGGGGCGGAACGTATGTTCAGCCACCAACCAGCGCGGCGGGAAGATCACAAAATCAATGTTCGCCGTACCGTCTTCCCCCGAAGGCGCAGTCAATACCGTGAAAATTGAAGGATCAGGATGGTCAAACAAGATCGACCCAACTGGCGAATAGGTCGCCAGGTCGTATTTATATGGCGTGTAATTGCCGTGCCAGGCCACAACGTCGAGTGGCGAATGGGGGATTTCAGGTTCGTAACACTTTCCGCACCACTTCACAATCACCCGACAAGGTGTGTCTTTTTCTTCATATGCAGCCACCGGTGTTTTAAAATCACGCGGGTTGGCCAAACAGTTCGCCCCAATTGGGCCGCGATCTGGCAGGGTGAATTTCGCGCCATAGTTTTCACACATATAACCGCGCGATGGCCCCTCAACACTGACCTTAAACACCATGCCGCGCGGGATCACCACAATCTCGCCCGGCGCCACGTCAAACTTTCCCATTTCGGTGAAAATGTGCAGGCTACCAATTTCTGGCACCAGCAATAATTCAGCATCTGCATTGAAGAAATGGTCGTCTTCCATCGAGGCGTTAAACGCATAAACGTGGCTCGCCATCCCCACTTGGGTGAAAACGTCCCCCGCCGTCGTAATGGTTTTAACCCCGGCTAAGAAATCTGTTCTTTCTTCAGGCATGGGAATGGGGTCCCAGCGGGTTTGCCCGATCGGCATTTCCCCATTCATCTGGTGGGGCGCAGTTTTCCAAAGCGGCAGATCAAACGGCTTAAACCGCGTGGTGTGCCTTACGCTTGGGCGAATGCGATACAGCCACGAGCGCTCATTTGTGCCGCGCGGCGCGGTAAATGGCGAACCAGACAATTGCTCTGCATAAAGCCCATAAGCGCATTTCTGCGGGCTATTTTGCCCCTGCGGCAACGCGCCGGGCAAGGCTTCGGTTTCAAAGTCATTGCCGAAACCGGGCATATATTGAAGATCGTTTTTGCTCATAATGGCACCGTTGGACCCTATCTATCTTTTCCAAAGGCAAAATTGTGGTTGCACATGTAACCATCTATTATGTAACTATCAAACGAGGGAGAATTATACAATGGACGATCCAAACATCAAAAATGCCGACATCCTCGCTTTAGAGAAGTTTTTGCCCTACCGGCTCAACCAAGCCTCGGAAAAGGTCAGCCAAAAGTTTGCACAAGAATACAAAAAACGCTATGGGCTGACCCGCCCCGAATGGCGAACCTTTGCGACCATCGGCCAATTTGGCACCATCACTGCCCGCGAAATCTGCAATCATTCTCCCATGCACAAAACCAAGGTTTCGCGTGCTGTATTCGCCCTTGAAAAACGGCGCTGGGTCAAACGCACACAAGACCCAACAGACCGCCGCCTAGAACACCTTGAACTAACAACCACCGGGCAAGCCACCTACAAAGACTTAGTGAACGTTGCCAACGTTTTTGAAGAGAAATTCATCCAATCAATCGGAGATCAAGACGCACAACTTTTACTGCGCGCACTCGATGCGATTGAGCGACGGTTTGAGGCCTAGAACTTGCTATAATTGTCGATTGCACATATTTGACAAACATTCGTCCATTGCCACCAGTTTCGATTAACGAAATTGGGGTAAAAGTAGCCCGTCCATTGAATAAGTTGAGTGAGCAACTATGTCCAACTCCCCGTTTAAAGCCTATGACGTCCGTGGCTTAATTCCAGACCAAATGAACGTGCCGTTCGCCTATCGTTTCGGTCAAGCCGTTGCCCATTTGCTCAAAGCAAACTCGGTTGTTGTTGGGCATGACATGCGTTTGGACAGTGCACCATTTGCCGATGCAATTTCACAAGGCTTAATGGACAGCGGCGTCAATGTGCTCCCGGTTGGCCAATGTGGAACCGAAGAAGTGTATTTTCACACAGACACATCCGGTGCAGATGGTGGTTTGATGGTAACCGCCAGTCACAACCCGCAAAATTATAATGGCATCAAGATGGTGCTTAAAGGCGCGCATGCGGCCACAAGAGATAACGCACTTGGTCCGCTTGAAGAACTTGTGATGAGCGATACCCCGTTCACCCCGGTTTCATACGAAAACCGCGGCAAAAAATTGCCCCAGTTGGACCGCGCGCCCTATATCCAGCGTTTGCTTAATCAGGTTGATGGCGTTGCGCTCAAACCGCTAAAAATCGTTTGTCACGCGGGCAATGGTTGCGCGGGCTCAATTATTGATTTGCTTGAAGAGCATTTGCCCTTCACCTTCATCAAGGTAGACCATGAAGCCGATGGCAATTTGCCCAATGGCATTCCAAACCCATTATTGCCCGAAAAGCGCGCAAAAGCTGCCAACGCCGTAAAAGAACATGGCGCCGACCTCGGCATCGCATGGGACGGGGACTTTGACCGCTGTTTCTTTTACGATCACACCGGGGAATTCGTTGAAGGCTATTACCTTGTTGGGCTAATCGCTCAAACGCTATTGCACAACAATCCTGGCGGCAAAATCGTCTACGATCCGCGCCTAACCTGGAACACCATCGATGTGGTTCAAGCAGCGGGCGGTGTGCCCATCATTTCAAAAACTGGGCACGCCTTCTTTAAGCAAATCATGCGCGAAGAAAACGCAATCTATGGTGGCGAAATGAGTGCCCACCACTATTTTGATGACTTCAGCTTTTGTGACACGGGCATGGTGCCTTGGTTGGCCATTGTCTCCGAAATCTCAACAAGTGGCAAAAGCCTAAAAGAAATGGTTGAAGAGCGGATCGCAAAATTCCCCTGCTCTGGCGAAATCAACTTCACCGTAAATGATGCGCCTTCAATCTTGGCCGAAATCGAGAAAACATATGCTCCCAACGCGCTAAAGGTCGAGCATATCGATGGGGTGAGCATTGAGTTTGATGATTGGCGTTTTAACGTTCGCTCCTCCAACACAGAGCCTTTGTTGCGCATCAATGTTGAGGCACGTGGGGACAAAGCCTTGGTCGACCAAAAGGTTGTCGAACTCTCAAAACTCATCAACGCCAGCTAAGCTAAATCGGAGCGGTGGCACCCCACCGCTCCATTTGTTTTAGATCGCCCACTTCGCGCCGGTTAGCTCTTCAGAAACGGTCCAAAGTTTTGCAGCGGCGTCCATATCTTGACCGTGCGGCGCAATGGGGAAAATCCCCACGGGACCGCCTAACCCACCCCGTTTGGCCGGGCCATAAAAAGTGACCGGTTGTGCCTCTTTGTCAGCCGCGGCCAAGACCAAAGACTTTGCGCCATGCGAAGGCGGATGCGAAAAGAACCGTCCAAACACCACCATCATCCACTTTTCGATACCGCCCGGCCCGGTGCGCTGCAAATTGGTATCTGCATATCCCGGATGCACCACATAGGCGTTAACCGCACTGTCCGCAGTTTTTAAACGCCTTTGCAGCTCATGAACAAACAACATATTCGCCAGCTTGCTTTGCCCGTAGCTTGCGGTGGAGCTGTAACCATGATCAAAGTTCAAATCTTCAAACTTGATCCGCTTTAATCCCCACATATGCGCAATCGAAGAAACTGCAATAATCCGACCTTGTGCTTTCTCGACCAACGGATAGAGCAATTGCGCAAACAAGAAATGGCCCAAATGATTGACCCCAAACTGGGTTTCAAAACCATCTTCAGTAAGTGTTTTTGTCGGGATCATCATCAAGCCCGCATTGTTCAAAAGCACATCTAACTTTTCATGATTGGCAATAAACAGATCAGCTGCGCTGCGCACGCTATCAAGCCGAGCAAGATCCATCAAAATATAGTCAATCGACCCTTTGTCGTTGGTGTGTTTTGCAATCTCTGCAACTGCTTCTTTTGCCTTTTGCTCGTTGCGGCAGAATATGGTGACCTGAGCGCCCTTACCCACCAACACTTTCGCTGCTTCAAATCCAATACCAGAGTTGCCGCCGGTGATAACAACCACTTTGTTGCTCATGTCCGGGGTGCGACTATAATCCCATCCCTGATTGCCAAATGGCATATTGCTTTTGCTCATGCTTACTCCAAAAATGATTGATTAGTCAGTCAACAGCGAACAGCACTTTGTGCCGCTGATGCTTTTTAGTTAGTTATCGTTTGATTATGCCGTTCCAGAAAACGTCGAAACCCGTTTGCAAATGGGCATTGCGATCCGCTTTTGTAAGCCCTTCGCTCCACAATAAATATTCAACGATTGCTTGGCCTTGCCGAAACATCAATTCTGCGATCAATTCAGGCGCCAAAGGCTGCAAGCGACCATCTTCAACCCCTTGGGTAAAAAGCGTCATCATATCTTCGTAGGGCGCACCAATCGCATCCAGTTCGCTTTTGCCAATGCGCTCAGACACACGAATTTGTTCCATCAGATAGAACCGTGTCCAATTCGCCATGCCCCATCGCAGGCCATTATACCAAAGCAGCTCAAGCTGATCCCGCAAGTCAGCATTTGGGTCAAACCCAACCGAAGCTTTGCTGATCATTTCGCGCTTAAGATAAACCAAAACCTCGCGGATAAGGGCCTCTTTTGACGCAAAGTGATTAAACAAAGTCCCCGTTGCCACGCCCGCGTGTTTAGCGATTGAGGCGGTAGAAGTGTTCCAGAACCCATTGGCCCCAAAAAGCTCAATCGCGGCTTCCAACAACTTCTCGCGTTTATTCACAGCCCCATTGGCGTGGCTATTGTTTTTACCGTGCCCCCCAGCGCTGTTGGTTGAACGTGACTCGGCGGGTGAGAACACAATAACATTTGTCGGCATTTTCTTTTCCATGCCAGCCATGTAGGTATGACTGACTAATTAGTCAATCACACCTCATCGAACTCGCTTTTGCTAAAAAACGAACAGTGCCGTTTTCGCCAAAAGATCAATTGGCACACACTCAAGAGCCTGCTAAAGAAAAAACATGTCGATGAGAATGCACCAAACACTATTAGACCTAGAACGCGCAATTCTTGCGCCCAACAATCGTGCCAACACGGATTTTCTGATGAATATGCTGACATCAGATTTTCTAGAAGTCGGCGCCTCTGGCACCCGCTACACCCGAGCAAACATCATCGAGCATTTGCGCGAAAAGCCGGGTTTTGATGGCCCAAGATCTATTGAAAACTTCTTCGCAAAACAATTGAGCGAAGACACCTGGATCGTGAATTATCGCATTCCGGAAACCTCAACCCAGCGCACCTCGATTTGGCAAAAGCGCGGCGGTGAATGGAAAATGCGTTTCCACCAAGGCACTGTAGAGCAAAAAAACAAAGCCCTATCGCACTAGCTCTCTAACAGGCTGTCGAACAATAGTTTTGCGCTTTTCCGGCGCTGTTCGTTTGGGATCACCTAAATAGATTTCATGATAATGACCGTGAGCTTCTAGTTCCTGCGCGGGCAAATAGTCGTGATAAAGCCGGTCCAATGTGGGACGCACCTCTTCGTTCGGACCAATATGCATGATTTGAACACAAAGACCCTCTTCAAATCTTTCCATACGCATGCCCTTTGGTGGGCGCTGACCTCGCTGTTCAGCCACTTTTTTCAACGAAAGGGCAAACGCGTCTTCTTCAAGCCAATCAGGCAGCGGAATCATCAACCGCCACTTCAGTCTATCGCGGTTCCCTTCGATCAAATCCTTCATATCGTCAGCCCACCAAAGTGTTTCCAGCGGCGGTTCAATAAAGTCTTTGCCCATGACTATTTTTGCCTCTTTGCGGATAGGTTGAATGGCCGCAAAAAGCCACTTTAATCCCGCTTCATATTCACCAGCAGTCGGATCGCCTGCCCCATCCAGCATCGCAAAAGGCAAGTTTGGCACAAGCACCTGAGAAAACTCATCGCTTGGCGGTTGATAGAGCTCTTTTAGTCTGAGTTTGAGGTCTTCAAATGCCATGTCTGGTCCCTCTTAACTGCGCGGCGAATTAGCCCCCCGGATGCGCCGCAGCTTCCATCGCCGCTCTTAGCACATCCCGGTCGCCTATATGATTGGCCAACAATAGGATCAACCGCGCATTGATGTCTTGGCTTTCTTTCGGGGTTTTGTCTTCATGCAACGCCAGCAGGTCAGCATAAAAATCATCCGCTTTTGCAATATTTGGCTTAGTGTTGAGCATCTTCTTCCCTACCCGCGTCCGGTTGCACGTGCCACTGCAGCGCGCACTTTTGTTTCATCAAACGCGCACCAACGCGCCGCCACATGTTGATCAGGTCGCATCAGATAAACAGCTGACGGCTGCGCGCCCAAATAACGCTCTGCAAACGCCTTATCGGCGTGTTTTGACGTATCGATCTTTAAGGTTTCAACCCCAATACCACACACATCCAACATCTCAGGTACATCACAATTGATCGCCAACAATTGGAACCTATTGCCCAACTGATCACCCAACCATCCGCCTTCTAAGGGCGCATCCACATAGGGCGCGCCAGGCCGCGTGCCAACCGGCAATGCTTCGTCATCATCCCCATTCAGCGGTGACCCATCATAAATTGCTGGCACCGACAAACGACCTGAATTGACCAAGGGGCGTGCAAATTCATAATGCTCCGCCAGATCCAAAACCGCATTGCGGAACGCGCGGCTCACATCTGATTTTGGCGTAATGAAATCCGTGGATCGAGTGGAATTGAGAATATTCTCATCCGCACCATACACCCGTTCCCAGTTGTAACTGTCCAACAAGCTCTCAGGCGCATGCCCGTCCATCACCAATTTGAGCTTCCAGCACAGATTATCTGTGTCCTGCAAACCGGAGTTTGCACCACGTGCCCCAAAAGGCGAAACTTGGTGCGCGGCGTCACCCGCAAAGATGACATGTCCATGGCGGAATTGTTCCATCCGGCGACACTGGAAGGTATAGATCGACACCCACTCAATCTCAAACTTAGCGTCTTCGCCAAGCATGGCTTTTAGGCGCGGGATCACATTTTCCTCGCGCTTTTCTTTTTCTTTGTCGATGTTCCAGCCAAGCTGCAAATCGATCCGCCACACATTATCCGGCTGAGAATGCAGCAGTGCCGATTGTCCTCGGTTGAACGGGGGATCAAACCAGAACCAACGCTCCACCGGAAAATCCGCTTCCATGATCACATCAGCGATCAAGAAATTATCTTCAAACACCCGCCCGTCAAAATCTAGGTTGAGCATCTGCCGGATCGGCGAAGCAGCCCCGTCACAAACAATCAGCCAGTCTGTATCGAGCTGGTAAGGACCGTCAGGCGTTTCAATTGAAATTCTTGCACCATCTTCTTGTTGGTCCACATGGGTGACTTTGTTACGCCCTCGAATTTCAATGGGTTTGCCTTCACGTTGCAATTCAAACGCCCGCTCCACCAAATATTGCTCGAAATAATATTGCTGCAGATTGATGAAGGCGGGGCGCTTATGCCCGCCCTCTGGCAACAGGTCAAAATCATAGACTTGGCGTTCATCAAAGAACACTTTGCCCAAGTTCCACAAAACACCCTTGTCGACAAATTCGTCACCACAGCCAAGCCGGTCCAAAATCTCCAATGGCCGCTTCGCATAGCATACGGCCCGCGAACCCCAGCTTACCTTGTCGTTGTCGTCAACAACAACAACCGGAACGTCTTGCATGGCCAAATCAATGGCAGCACCTAAACCGATCGGCCCCGCACCAACAACAACGACCGGGCGCCGAACAACCTCGTCGGCATCCTGATCCGCACTACGTTTATATGGATAAAGCGGTGTTTCAAAAATTTTGGTCATTCTTCCTCCCCAAAAGAACGATTGCGACTGTTCTTAGCCCTGCAACTGGTTCCACATGTCAATATCGCGCTCAGCGGTCCAAATGCGCGGCGTATCAATATCCAGCGCTTCGTCATATGCACGTGACACATTGAACGGTAGGCAATGCTCATAAATCGCATAGTCGCCAAACTTAGGATCGCACGCCGCTCGAACTGCATCCCATGCTTCTTTGAGCGAACCACCACGCAAGGCAACGCGCGCTGCAGGCAGATAGGTTGAGCGTACAAAATCGGACGTATTATCAAGCGCTGCATTCACAAGCTTCTTGCCCACCAGCGCATCACCGCGCCCGGGTGCAATCGCATCAACGTCAAAAGAGCGGATCGCTTCAATCGTGTTGGTCCAATCGTGGAAATGTCCATCACCGCAATAACAAGCTGAATGATATTCAACAATATCGCCGGTAAACATCACATTCTCGTCGCCCACATAAGCAACAATATCGCCCGCTGTGTGCGCACGACCCAAATGCATCAGGTCGACCCGACGCTTGCCCAAATAAATCGACATGCGCTTGTTAAAAGTTGTGGTTGGCCAGGTGAGGCCCGGAATACTTTCATGTCCCTGAAACAAGCGTGGGAACCGACCAAATTCGCTATCCCAATCTTCTTGCCCACGCTCTGCAACCATCGAGCGCGCTTTTTCAGACATCACCACTTGGCCCGCGCCATAGGCTGAAGCCCCCAAAACACGCACCGCATGATAGTGAGTTAGAACCACATGTGAAATCGGCTTATCGGTGACGCTGCGCACCTTTTCGACCACCATATTGGCGAGCCGAGGCGTTGCCTGCGCGTCAATAATCATCACGCTATCGTCGCCAATAACAACCCCCGTATTCGGATCGCCCTCAGCGGTAAATGCGTACAGATCACGCCCAACCTCAGTAAACGAGATCTTTTTGTCCGCCATATCTCCAGTGGATGCGAATGCTTTTGCCATGTGTTTTCTCCTCGCGCAAATGAGCCCTTGCCCATCACAAATCATCAAGCGCTTCAGGCACCCCTAATTTGCAACCGTCAAGCGATCATCCCCTATTTGCTCAAATTTAAGTCGCGCCCAGATTAGTTTCAATCGTAACTATGTCAAGTGCAACTTGTTCATCTTTCAGCATCCATTTGCAATTTGAGGTGAATCAAAACCACTATGGTTGATACTGTTAAGCTGGGGCAGACAAATAGGGGAATTTGAAATGTCAGAGCAATCAACCACACTAAAACGCACGCTGACATTGCCATTGCTGATTTTTTACGGCGTTGGCGTCACTATTGGTGCAGGCATTTTTGCACTTATTGGCGAGACGATATCGATCGCAGGCAACAAAGCCCCAATCGGGTTCGTTCTAGCAGGCATCATCGCTGCAGCCACCGGCCTATCCTACGCCAAATTGGCAGCGGTTTATCCCCGCGCCGCCGGTGAAGCCGTTTTTGTAAATATCGGCATGGGGCAAAATTGGGGGCGCTTGGTCGGCATTGGCGTCACCATCACCGCCATTGTTTCAAGCGCCGTCATTGCCATTGCATTTGCAGGATATTTGGGTCAACTCATCCCCCTGCCTGCGCCAATTTTGGTCATTGGCATTGTTGCCCTACTAACATTGATCGCCTGTTTGGGCGTCACACAAAGTGTAATTTTTGCAGCTATTATTACAGCGATCGAACTTGGCGCCCTCATTCTGATTGTATGGTTTGGCGCCAACAGTTTGACCGTACCCAGCAATTGGGTTGATGCCTTTGCGCCACCGTCCAGCTTTGAAATATGGCCCGCAATTTTCTCCGCAGCCCTGCTCGCTTTTTTTGCTTTTGTAGGCTTTGAAGATATTGCGAATGTTGCAGAAGAAGTAAAAAATCCGCGAAAAACACTTCCGCTTGGAATAATTACTACTCTAGTCATTGCAACAATTATATATTTTGTTGTTGTATCTGTGGTTGTTCTCGCAGTGCCAATGGATACTTTAATAAAATCAAGTGCACCACTCGCTTTAATATTTGAAAATACCGATCTGAAAACACGCGTTTTTTTCAATATACTCGCAATCATCGCCACGATAAATGGAGCACTCATTCAAGTGATAATGGCATCCCGTGTTCTATACGGTTTATCATCACAACAAAGCCTGCCAAGTTTCTTATCCTATGTTAATCCTGTAACGAGGACACCTATAACAGCAACTTTTGTTATTATCATTCTCGTCATAATACTTGCCGGTTTTCTCATCTAAAATTGCTGTAAAAGTTTCGCCTTGGTTTTTAAAAATGGCTGCGATGATTTTTCCGCGACCAATCACGTCACCTTCAACGACTTGCTCTTGATAGAGAACACGGAAACTGTCGTTTTTACGAATATCCAAAGCAAAGTCGATATCCCAGCCAAACATTACGGCCAGCTCCATGATTTGGTTGCCATCTAAGCCAGAAGATA